>CALGOL010000435.1 GCA_937960755.1 uncultured Azospirillum sp. | reverse complement strand
GTTCGCCCGACGGCCGAACCGGCGCCGCAGCCGATGAAGCCGGCGTCGGCGGCCGACGACGAGCATCTCGACATCCCGGCCTTCCTGCGCCGTCAGGCTAACTAAGCCTGATCCGCGGGAAACCGCGGCCGGATCGTCACACCGCATCGCCGCCGGAAGAACTCCCCTAACCGGGGGCCGCTTCCGGCGAGCCGGACGGACCGGCGCTCCCTCCACAGCGCCGGTCCAACGCCTTCGGCCTCGACCGCGAAGGCGACGAGCAATCGTCGTCTTCGCGGCTGAGGCCGCTTTTTTCCTGCGAAAAGAGTAGGTTAGGACGAGATTCCGTCCTGCAACAAACCGTAACAAAGAGTGATTTGTCCTTTCTCCAAGCAGGTGTTACCTCAATAGCATGAGCAAAAAGAACCGGTTGGAGACTCGTCCCGTGACCCACATCAACCGCAGCGGCGACCAGATGTTCCAGCATACTTTGGCGGCGCCGGCGCGTCTGTCGGGGGTGGGTCTGCACTCTGGCGCGAAGATCGATATGGAGATTCGCCCGGCGCCGACCGACGCTGGCGTGCGTTTCGTCCGCACCGACCGCCCGGCGGCGGAAGCGGTGATTGAAGCGGCGTGGGACCGGGTGTCCGACACCCGCATGTGTACGGTGATCGCCAACGACGCCGGCGTTTCCATCGGGACCATTGAGCATTTGATGGCCGCGCTCAGCGGCATGGGCGTGGACAACGCCGAAATTCACCTGAACGGCCCGGAAGTGGCGATTCTCGACGGCTCGTCGGCGGAATTCGTCGCCGCGCTGAGCGGCGCCGGCTTGCAGATCCAAGACGGCCTGCGCCAAGTGATCCGCGTGCTGAAGCCGGTGGAGATCCGCGACGGCGACAAGATCGCCCGGCTCGACCCGGCGGAAACCGCCTCCTTCAGCTTCGATATTGATTTCGCCAGCGCCGCCATCGGCCGCCAGCGCTGCGCCGTCGCCCTGACGCCCGACGTTTTCGCCCGCGACATCAGCAAAGCGCGCACCTTCGGCTTCCTGCACGAGGTGGAGGCGATGCGCCGCATGGGTCTGGCCCGTGGCGGCTCGCTGGAAAACGCGGTGGTGGTGGACGGCGACCGCATCGTCAACGAAGGCGGCTTGCGCTTTAAGGACGAGTTCGTTCGTCACAAGATTTTGGACGCGGTGGGCGACCTGTTCCTGGCCGGCTGCCCGATCATCGGCCGCTACCACGGCGACAAGGCCGGCCACGCGCTGAACAACCGTCTGCTGCACGCGCTGTTCGCCGACCGTTCGGCGTGGCGTTACGACGTGCTGACCGCCGCCACGCCGACCCTGGCGCTGTCGCGCGCCGTGGCGTAATCTGGTCGGCATGACCGGCCGACGTCGTTTTTCCGTTATCGCTTTAGCGGCGGCGCTGTTTGCAGCGCTCGCCGTTTTCGCGTTTTCGTCCGCGGTGTTCGCCGATTACGCATCCTTCGCCCAAGCGCAAGCCGCATCCGCCGACCATCATTGCCCCAACGGCGATTGCGCCGATGATTCCGCCGATGATTCTGCCGCCAGCGACGTCAGTTGTTGCGCCGGGGCGGTTTGCAGCGGCGTTTGGCTGGCGCCGCAAGCCCCTATCGCCGCACCCGCCGCGTTTGTCCGGCTCGACTTGAGCATTCCGCCCGGCCGTTTGGCGGCCGGCGTCGGTGCGCCGCCCGATCCGCGGCCGCCGCGATCCTTCGTCTGACCGTTTCCGCATCCGCCTCCCTTGGGGGCGGGTCGATCCAGTTCCGACGGAGAAAATTATCATGCACACCCCTATCACCCGCCGCCGCCTGCTGGCGGGGGCTGCGGCGCTGGCCGCCGCGCCGATGGTTTCGACTTCCCCAGTTTTGGCGCAAGCCGCCCCCCGCCGCCTGCTGATTGAACGCCGGGTCATTGAGGTGAAAGGCCGCGCCGCGACGGTGTTCGGCCTGCGCCAGCCGGAAGGCGTCCACGGTCTTACCCTTGACCCCGGCGAGCGCTTTCTGGTCGATCTGGAGAACCGCAGCGGCGAGGCGACCATTATTCATTGGCACGGCCAGACGCCGCCCTACGTCCAGGACGGGGTCGCCGACGCCGCCCGCCCGGTGTTGGCGGCGGGGGAGAGCCGGCGCTATGATTTCGCGCCGCGGCCGGGAACCCACTGGATGCACTCGCACCACGGTTTGCAAGAACAGTTGCTGATGGCTGCGCCGCTGATCGTGCGCTCGGCCGACGACGCAAAGGCCGACGTTCAGGAAGTCGTCGTGCTGCTGCACGACTTCACCTTCGCCGACCCGGCCGAAGTGCTGGCCGGTCTTACCGGCGGCGGCGCGATGGATCACAGCATGCACGGCGGTCATCACGGCGGCCATGGCGCCGCCCAGGGGGGCGGCCAGGCGGACGCGGCGACGTTCAAGCCGATGGACCTCAACGACGTCGAGTACGACGCCTATCTCGCCAACGACCGCACGCTGGACGATCCGGCGGTATTTCAGGTCGACCGTGGCGGGCGGGTGCGGCTGCGGCTGATTAACGGCGCCACCTCCACGGCGTTTCACATCGACTTGGGCGCGCTGCAAGGGGCGGCGGTCGCCGTGGACGGCAATCCGACGGCGGCGGTCGCCGGTCGGGTCTTTGCGATGACTATGGGTCAGCGACTCGACATTCTGCTGGAGATTCCCGCAACGGGCGGGGCTTTTCCTATTTTCGCCCAGCGGGAAGGCGACCGCAAACGGACGGGATTCGTGCTGGCGACGGCGGGGGCGGCGGTTCCTAAGCTGGCGGGGGAAGCCGACGCGGCGGCGCCGCCGGTCGACTTGGCGCTGGAACGGCGCTTAACCGCGCTTCAACCGCTGTCGCCCAAGCCCGCGGACGTCGGCTTCACCGTTCGGCTGACCGGCGGCATGTCGCCCTATGCCTGGACCATCGACGATCTGCCGTTCGGCCGCCACCGGCCGCTGACCGCGCCGCTGGGGGCCAGGGTGGAAATCGACATGACCAATGAAAGCGACATGGCGCATCCGATGCACTTGCACGGCTTTCATTTTCAAGTGGTTGGGGTGAACGGCGCGGCGCTGGCCGGCGCGATGCGCGACACCGTGCTGGTTCCGGTCGGCGGTGCGATCCGCATCGCCTTTAACGCGGACAACCCCGGCCGCTGGCCGCTGCACTGTCATAATCTGTTGCACATGGCGACTGGCATGATGACCGAAGTCGTCATCGCCTGATACGAAAGTAGCTGGCTGTCGGCGTGTCCAAGCGGGAGTCGCCGACAGCTTTGTTTTCTACTTGTTAACCAGTATTTTTGATAAATTTATAGTATTTAATTAACCGGCGTCGGCGTATGCTTGCCTTGGCCACGGGTCGAAGGAAAAGCACGCGATGATTACGAACAGCTTGGCGGCGAACGGGGCGGCGGCGGTTAAAAACGCGGTTGTTCCCCAGAATAAGCAGAATGCCCAAAATGCGCAGAACGCGCAAAGCAGCCAAACCACGCAAACGCTGACGGTCGCCAAGGCGACGTTCGCTTCGTCAGAGGTCGTCTCGCAAGGGGCGACGTCGAACGAAGTCGTCAACATCAGCAAGTCGATGGAAAGCCTGCTCGACACATTCACCGGCGCGGCCACCAGCGCGGCCACCGGCGCGGCGCAGAAGAAAGCGCAACAGAACGGCGGATCGCCTCCGAAGGGCGGGTTCCAGAGCGCCAACCTTGACCGGGCGCGCGAAGCCGAAAACATCATGAACAAGGTGGCGACCACCAGAGACGCATTCGCCGAAAGCCTCGGCAAAGCCTTGAAAGGGCTGGAAGGCTCGCTAGGCGGCGTCTTGGAGATGCTGGGAGCGCCCAAGGATCAGATCGACGGCGCGCTAAAGGACTTCAGCAAAGACCTGCTGGAAAAGTCCAAGAGCTTCGACTTCTCGCAAATCGCGGTGGATTACCAGTCGTCGGCGACGCAATTCACCATCGAATCCAGCGGCATCGACCTGATTGTCCAGGACGGCGACCGCCAGCTCAAGATTTCCTACGCCAAATCCACCCTTGATCTGCGCCGCGAAGACGAATCGCTGCAAGCCCAGGTCAACAGCGACGGCGAAGGCATGGTGCGCGTCGGTCAGTCCAGCACCACCGCCGACGGCAAGGCCGAAGGCATGATTATCAACGCCAAGGGCTTTTCGGCGGAAGAGGTGGAGCAGATCCTCGGCAAGCTGAACGAGATGTCGGACAAGTCCGGCGTCAAGTCGGGCGGCTTGGCGGTGGCGACGCCGGAGAAGCGCCAAGACGGCACCATGAAGCTGAAGCTGGACCTGTCGGCCATTCTGCCGCCGATGTCGGAAACCCAGGCCGGCGCGGCGGCTGCGGCCTCGCAACAGGCGGCGGCCTCTGGCGGGCTTAATATAACAGCTTGATTCCAATAAGTTGAACGAAGGTCGGACGCCGCCGGGGGGATGAAAATCTCTCCGGCGGCGCTATATTGGGGCGGCGATTTATTGCAATCTTCCTTGAACGCAGCCGTTCAAGGAAGCCCTCAGACGCCGGGCGCGCGCATCCGCGCGCTTGGCTTCGCGCCCATGGGGGCGCGGGGCCTCAATGGCCCAATCATTCTCCCGTGAGTCATACTCACGGGAGAATGATAAAATAACGATATGAGGAAACGCCGATCATGAACGCCGATGAACTGCGGGCGATGCAAGCGCCCTTGAAGGACAAGTACAAAGTCGATCCCGCCGCCGCGGTGGTGACGCTGAAGGCCAAGGGCGACTTGGACGGCGACGGGATCGCTTGCCGAGTCGATACCGGCCGCGCGCTGGTGGAGGCCGGGCTGCACCCCGCCACCGGCGGGCTGGGAACGCAGGCGTGTTCCGGCGACATGTTGCTGGAGGCGCTGGCGGCTTGCGCCGGGGTGACGCTGAAGGCGGTGGCGACGGCGCTCGCCTTTGACCTCAAGGGCGGCTCGGTCAATGTCGAAGGCGACCTTGATTTCCGCGGCACGCTGGGCGTGGAGCGCTCGGCGCCGGTGGGTTTCCGCGAGATCCGCGTGACGTTTGACCTTGTCACGGATGAGCCGCAGGACCGCATCGACGCTTTGACCAAGCTGACCGAGCGCTATTGCGTGGTGTTCCAAACCCTGGTCAAGCCGCCGCAAACCAAGCTGACGGTGACCAGGGAAGCGCGGTAGGCGCCGGGGGAGTGGGCGCGGGCGGCTCTGCGGCGCTTACCGCCCTTTAGCGGCTTACCGCCCGGCGCCGCGCTCCAGATCGCGGATCGCCCGATCAAGTTCCGCCGCGCCGGGGTCGAGGTGCTCCGCCACCACGCGGGCCTCCCACGCCGCGGCGCGGCGGTCCATTTCCTCCATCCGCGCCCGCAATGCGGTCAGTTCGGCGGCGGCGGATTGCGCCTCGGCGGTTTCGGCGCGGCGCGCCTCGACGGTCTCGTCGCGGCGTTCGGCTTGCGGCTCGCTCCGCCAGTCTGATTTTTCCTCCACCGGCAGCACCGCGGCCAGCACGATATAGCCCAGC
>CALGOL010000434.1 GCA_937960755.1 uncultured Azospirillum sp. | reverse complement strand
CTGGAGAGCGCGACCATCGTGCCAGGGCCTGCCGGCGTTGGCTGGACCGTCGCCGCTCTGCGGAAAGATCAGCGCCTCATCGACGTTGTAACGCTCGGTCAGTTGTCGGACCGCCTCCTGCACGTCTCGTCCGGCGCCCAAGACCGCCGCGTCGTCCGCCGCGTCGCCGCGCCACCACGCCACGTCGCCGACCCTTGACGTCAACTCCGCCATCTCGCGCCGCAACATGGCTTCCGCCACTTGGACCGCCGCGGCGCGCGCCGTATCGTTTTGCCGCGCCGCGGCGGTCAGCAGCAGCCCCATCAGCAACGCGGCGCCGCAGCCGATCAACGCCATTTCAGGTAGAATGCCCAAGGATCGGGCGAAGGCGCCGCTCCGTCCGCCGGCTTCTGGTTCTGTCATGTCGGCGATCCGGCTTTGTCGGCGGGCGGGCGATTGAGCAGCACGATCACCTTCGCTTCCAGTTGTTCGGGCGTGAATGGTTTGGCGACGTAAGCGGTGACGTCGTGCGCCATCGCCTCCTCCACCGCCACCAGAGTGGACAGCGCCGTCACCATCAAGAACGGCTGGAGCGGGCGGGAGGCGCGAACGAACTTCAGCACCTCAAGCCCGGACAAATGCGGCATGCGCCAATCGCAAATAATCAGATCATAGGCGTCCGGCGAATTGGAGAACGCCGCCAAAGCCGCCCGGCCGTCGGCGGTCTGCTCCACCTGCTGCACGCCCAAGTCTCCCAACACCATGGCGACGTATTCGCGCGCCTGCGGCTCGTCGTCGGCGATCAGCACTCGCACGCCCGATGGCGGGCGAACCGCCAGACCGGCGGCCTTCGCCTTGGTGAAAAAGGCGTTGAAACGATCCGCGCGCTTTTCGCCCGGCCGCATTTCCTCGCAAACAAAGGCGCGAACAAATAACGGGTTGCGCAGATGACGCTCTAAAAACGACCGCACGGCGCCAGCCGATTTGCCTTCGATGAATGTTCCATCGGCCAGCAGCCCCATGAACTCCCGCACGTCGTCCACCGCGGCGGCGGCTTCCCCCTGGATGCGGGTCAACACGCGGTTGGTTCGCATGAAAGTGTACTGAACTTCGTCCAGCATGCGCAGATTGCTGCTTTTCAACGGCTCTGGGACGTTGGAGGCGGCCAACGCCTTGTGCAGATCGGCCAGCACCTTAAGCCGCGCTCCCGCGGCGCGGGTCATCTCGAAAATACGCTGCACGAAGTCGCGCACGCCGAAATGCTGGGCGATCGCGTCGATCAGCATAGCGCGGCAATACTCCCCCGAGGCCGCGCCTTCCAACGTCAGCAGATCGAAGATGCGCGCCTGATGAGACTTCCCGCGCAACAGATTTTCCAGTTTTTCCCCCGCGACCAGATCGCCTAAGCGGTGATCGATCAAGAAGGCCGTACGTTCGCCGCCGATGATCTCGCCACGCGCGAAAAGATCGCGTTCCGCTTCCGCCGCCGCCTTAAACTCGTCAATAACGCTGGATATTTTGCGGGCTTCGAATGAATTGGCCGGCGCATGAAAGCGCCGTTCACCGGCGAGCAGGGCGTGGATCGCCTTTTCAACGCCTGCGCGCAAGCCGCCTTGAGTCAGGCGCATCGAAAAACTGCACAATCGGCGCAAAGCGGAGGAAGCGCCCGGATCTGACGGCATGTCGCCGCGCCACAGTTCCGCCAAGGTGCGCAGTTGCGCGCCCAGCCCTTCCACGCCGGCCAGCGCCGCCTCGCGCCCTTGGCGCGCCGAGATGATTTCGCCGATGATCTGATCGGCGATGGCCGCCGCCTCAGCGGTGAGATCGCTGCTGTCCAGCGCCAACAGCAGCATCAGCTTTTCGCCGTAGCCGGCGGCGGTCGAAAGCCAAGCGCAGACCGCCGAATCCACTGCAAAACGGGCGCGAAACGGCGTAGTGGCGGCGGCGGTTTGCGTTATGTGTTGCGACAGACGGCGGGCGTTGACGCCGGGCGGCGCGCCGCGGTGCCCGGCTTCCCGCGTCAAGCTCAATACTTCCGCTTCCAACGCGCGCAGTTCGTCGCCCCGCATGGCGGCGGTCCACCGACCGGGGGAGGCCTGGGACGACGCGATGCGGTCCATGGCGGCTTCCCGTTGCGGCCACGCGATAAAGCGTTGTTGCAAATCCGCGCGATGCAATATTTCGGTGGCGACCGCGCCTTCGGATTCAAGAAAATCGCCTAACGCTTCTTGTATGGCGAACCGGGCGTGAAATGTGAAGAGGTCTTCCACTTTTCGGCAAATATCGACCGGCGGCGGCTCGTCGCCGTCAACGGGGCCGAGCTCCACCAGCAAGGTGTCGACATCATAGCTGCGGGCCGGGGCGTCAATGCCGGCAAGCCTTCCCCTTCGCCCGCCAGCAGGAGCGGCGGGCGCATCGTCGGGGGGCGAAACAACCCCGGAAGTGTTTGCCAGCGAAGACTTTTCCATAGCGTTCCATTGATCCTCGCGGGGCGCCGCGCGACAGAAGCGCCCCGCACTATCGGACCGGGTTTGCTAACGAAAGGTTTCCGCCATGTTAAAAGTAAATGCGACTTATTGGAACGCCGGCGCGCAAGATCAGTGCGATTTAGGAAAATGGTGGTGTCCGTGATCGCACTGCCCCCGCGCGTGTTTGTCGTCGCAGCTTTCGCCGCCCTGGGGCGCCAAGCCGATCCAAGCGTTCAGCCGGGCGGGATCAAAACCGGCGGCCTTGCCGTCGCCCACCGCCAGCAGCGGCCGGCGAATCAGCTCGGGGTCGGCGATCATCGCGTCAAGCGCCGCCGCCTCGTCAAGCTTTTCGGGATCGACAGCGCCCTGCTTCACCGCCGCCGCCCGCTTATTGAACCATTCGTCGACGGGACGATCTTCAAAAAACGGGCGCAGGCTTTCCCGCGTCCAGCCGGCGGCGGCCAAATCGCGCTCAATCACCGCGTGGCCGGCGGCCTTCAATTGCTGTTTTTGCTTGGCGTTGGCCGTGCAGGAGGACAAACCGTAAAAAATCACCTCGGCCATGTTCGGGGGCTCCATGTGCATGTTTGCCAGATAGCCATCATCAAATGATGGGCTTTCCAGCAATATAGGACACGGAGTAATTTTTAGTCCCCGCTACATTTAGCCGCACCCATAGTAAGGCCATTACGTCTCACCTCACCAACGCGCGATAAACCTCCGGGTCGGTGGCGCCTTCGGTGCCGAACACCAGAACGCGCGCGTCGGGCGCCAACCCCAACGCTTGCCGCGCCTCTTCGTTTTGCGCAACGCAAAGCAGCGCGGCCAAGCCGGCGACGCCCGATTCCCCGACCACGATGGGGGGGCCGCCGTGACCGCCGCGCGCCAGCAAACGCATTGTTTCAATGGCGGCTTGGTCGGGAATGGTGACGAAATCGTCTGCGCCGCGTTCCAGAACCGCCCACGCCAAGGGCGACGCCTCGCCGCAGGCCAACCCCGCCATGACCGTGTCGAGATCGCCGGCCGACGTCGCCGGTTTGCCAAGCAGCGCGCTTTGGTACAGACAATCGGCGCTATGCGGCTGCACGACGATGAAACGGGGCCGTTGCCGATGCCAAGTTTCCCACAAATGCCCGCAGACGGCGGCCGGCAACGCGCCGACGCCGCCCTGCACGAACACATGAGTCGGCCGTTCGCTGGCGGGAAGTTGGGATATCGCCTCCTCCACCATCACCGTATAGCCCTGCATGACGTCGCGGGGCGTATCCATGTTGCCGACGTATGACGTGTCGGAAACGACGAACCAGCCGTTCGCCTTGGCGTCGGCGGCGGCGCGGGCGACAGCTTCGTCGTAAACGCCGTCCACCACCACCACCTTGGCGCCGTACGCTTCGATCGCCGCGCGGCGGCCGGGGCTGCACGCCTGGGGCACATACACCACGCACCGACAGCCGAACACTTGCGCGCCCCAAGCGACAGAGCGGCCGTGATTGCCGTCCGTCGCCGTCGTCACGGTGACGGGGCGGGTGATCTTGCCGTAACGTCCCACCACCAAATCCAGAGCGGTGACCGAGAGGCCGGGGGCCTGCGCCGCCACTTCGCGCGCCAGCAGGCGCAACACGGCGTACGCGCCGCCCAGCGCCTTGAAACTGCCGAGGTCGAAGCGAACGCTTTCATCCTTGTACCACAGACGATCAACGCGAGCGGCCGCCGCCAGCCCTTTCAACGAGCGCAGCGGCGTAGGCGCATAGCCCGGCCAAGCCCCAATTTCCGCCATTGCTTCGGCGAAGCCGGCGCGGCTGATGATGGCGCGCTCCGACGGGCCGTAAGCGCGACTCTCGTCAGCGCGCGGGTTATGGAGCACGCGCGGCGGTCCAAAAGAAGGCAGTGACGGCATGGGATCGCAATGAGCTGGTCAATACAGATTGCTACTCTGGCGCCAAAGCAGGGGGTAAAGCAAGCGGATGGGATGGAAAAACCGCGCTTCGAGTCGAAACGTTTATCCGCCTAAGATCAGTTTGCCGCAGGGGCGACCGCAACTGCTCTGGCAGGGCATCAGATCGGCGGGCTTTATTTTCTGTTGTCGCAGCCGTCCGACCACGACGGATATGTCGCCAGCCCGTCCCAATGCGCCCAGAATGCACAGAAAATGAGCGGTCGTCGCCAGCGCGTCGCCGCGGTCGCTGCGGAACGCGAGGAACCATGTCGGCTTGATGGACGCCAGAATAGCGCCGACAAAGCTGGCGACGGCGGCGCGCAGCGCATCCAATGTCTGGCGATTGCCCGACTCTTCAATGATCGGCGAGATGGCGGCGATGACTCGAAAGACTTGCCGTTCGTTTTCTAACTGGCGGCGCATTGGCAAGCTGCGCGGCTTGTCCATCGGTAAGAGCGTATAGATCGACATGCCGCGAAAACCGGTCCAACACGCCGGTATGACGGTGTGAACCAGCACATCGATCATTTCGGATCGCGCTTTGGCGGCGCGTCGGCTCCACGCCGGCAGACGACTAAGCCGCACCAGGCGATTCAACGCGGCGGTTTCGCGCTTGTACTGTTCGACAATGTCGATCACCGCGTCGGCGGCGCTGGCGAACGTCTCTTCCGTCAAGTCGCGCTCAAGCCATTTGGAGGCGAACAGCCGGCATTCGCGGGCGTGGCGCTCCAGCCGGCCCACAACAAAATCGCATAAGCCGGCGAACGAGCTTTGCTCCAGGTCGGCTTGTTCGCGAATTTTCGGTGGTATGAGATTCAGCAGTTCCGCCGGATTGGGGGAGAACAGCGACAATTGCGACGCCAGTAGCTGGGTTTGATTGGCGACCGTGGTCGGCAGCTTGGCGCAGCGCGCCGCCACCCGCCGCAAGGTCATGGCGTCCAGCCCCCATTTCGCCCGCGTGTCAGCCGGAGCCAACGGCAAATCGGCCAATTCGTGCGGCGGAATGGACAGCGCGTCGCCCAAACTGGTCAAAAAGCCCGGCCCCACCGCCGCCAATCGGCCGAAAAGCAAGGTCATGCGAACGATGTCCTCCGCCGGCAGCAGATCGGAAGAGCACACGTCTGAACTCCAGTCACCTT
>CALGOL010000433.1 GCA_937960755.1 uncultured Azospirillum sp. | reverse complement strand
ATATATATCCTCAATCCGGTTTGCAGGTTTATCGACATAACGAGGAGTGCCGCCATGGCCAAAACGGCGACGCGGCGCGCCTTGCCGACTGAAGAGAGTTCAGAGAGAGAGAATGAGTTCGTCATAGCTCTTCCCCTTATCGGCGATAAAGCGTTGCAATGCGGCGAAAGACGCCTCAACCCCCGTCTTGCGGTCAGGAGCGCGGGACTCCACTTCCAACAGACTGGCGTAGATTGGCGCGATGGCTTCAACCGCCGGGCGACGCGGCACGCGGCGATTGGAATGGTAGCCAATAATCGCGCCGCTACGGTCGAAGTTGGGCGTCACATGGGCGAAAACCCAATAATTATCGCCGTCTTTCGCCCGATTGTTGACGTAAGCGAAGCACTCTTTCCCGGTGGCGATCTGCTCCCACAAAAATCGGAAGACGCAACGCGGCATCGCCGGATGCCGAATGATGCTATGCGGCTGCCCCAACAATTCAGCTTCTCGATAACCGGAAACCTTGAGAAAAACGTCGTTGGCGTAGGTTATCCGTCCTTGCGGATCGGTTTTCGATACGATGAGTTCGTCTTCGCCGAACGTTCGCTCTCGCCCGGTCAGGAACATGTCTTTGCTGGTCATTCCCACTCCCCCCGACGACGCTCCAAATCGGCAACAAATTAATCTACCAACATAATCATATTGCCGATAGCCCGGCATGACCGAAACTCTGCCGCCTTCATATATCACTCGCTAGGCATGACGTTGATTTCCATCAAATACAATGCGAATTTTGTTGATGGCGAATTAATTTGCACACGGTAAATAATACCGTCTAACGGATCATCCGCTATCGGGGCGATTTGATACGGGTCAAAGCCGGCGGCGGGCTAATGTGCTCTTTATCCTTGCCGCCCGCGATTGCGTTGCGCACGCTTGCTTTCAAACCATCACGTCAGCGATAAGGCCCGATGAAACACGTCGACGAATATCGTAACCGCGATCTGGCGAAAGGGCTGGCGCAGTCCATCGCCGCCGCCGTTCGGCCGGACCGGCGCTATCACTTGATGGAGTTTTGCGGCGGCCATACCCACGCCATTGCGCGTTACGGCCTGCCTGATTTGCTGCCGGAAAATTTACGGTTGATCCATGGGCCTGGCTGCCCGGTATGCGTGCTGCCTATCGGGCGAATCGACGACGCCATCGCCATCGCCCGTAACCCAGACGTCATTCTTTGCACCTACGGCGACGTCATGCGGGTGCCGGCGTCCGAGCGCCTTAGCCTGATGAAGGCCAAGGCGGCGGGGGCGGACATTCGCATGGTGATGTCGTCCGCCGACGCCTTGGCCTTGGCGCAAAAGCACCCCACTCGCCGGGTGGTGTTCTTCGCCATCGGCTTCGAGACGACGACCCCGCCCACCGCGGTGGCGATCCAGCGGGCCAAGGCGCTGGGACTGAAGAATTTCTTCGTTTTCTGCAATCATGTGCTCACGCCAGCGGCCATCCAATACATTCTGGAAAGCCCGGAACTGCGGGCGATGGGCGCGACGCCGCTCGACGGCTTCATCGGCCCGGCGCATGTGTCGGTGGTGATCGGCTGGCGGCCCTACGCCTATTTCGCCGAAGAGTACCGCAAACCCGTGGTGGTGGCGGGCTTTGAACCCTTGGACGTGCTGCAAGCCATCTTAATGCTGGTGCGACAGATTAATGACGGCCGTTTCGAGGTGGAGAATCAGTATCTTCGCGCCGTGACCGCCGACGGCAACCGCAAGGCGCAGGCCGCGGTCGCCGAGGTGTTCGAACTGCGCCGGGCGTTCGAGTGGCGCGGGCTGGGAATCACCCCCTATAGCGCGCTACGCATCAAAGCGGATTACGCCGATTTCGACGCCGAACGTTGTTTCGACATCCCCGGCCGCAGCGTCGCCGACAACAAGGCCTGCGCGTGCGGGGCCATCCTGCGCGGCGTGAAAACCCCGTCCGATTGCAAGCTGTTCGCCACGGTCTGCACGCCGGACAACCCGATGGGATCATGCATGGTTTCCGCCGAGGGCGCCTGCGCCGCCCACTATACGTATGGCCGCTTTCGCGACGGCGAAGGCGGCGGGCCCGGTCGCGGCGCGCGGCGGACCTCCAGTCGGGAGCAAGCGGCCTAAATGCGAATTCTGCTGCTGGTTCATAGCTTTAACAGTCTTAGCCAACGCATCCACATCGAACTGCGCGAGCGCGGCCACGACGTGGCGTTGGAGTTCGACGTCAATGACCGGGTGACCGACGAAGCGGCGACGCTGCACGCGCCTGACGTCGTCGTCGCGCCTTTCCTCAAGCGGCCGATCCCGGAAAAGGTATGGCGGCGGGTTCCCTGCCTGATCGTCCACCCCGGCCCGCCCGGCGACCGCGGCCCGACCTCGCTGGATTGGGCGGTGCTTGAAAACGCCGCCGAATGGGGCGTCACGGTTTTGCAAGCCACCGGCGAGATGGACGGCGGCCCGGTGTGGGCGTTTAGGCGCTTTCCCCTGCGCGACGCCGCCAAAGCCTCGCTTTACCGTCATGAAGTCGCCGCCGCGGCCGTCGACGCGGTTTTGGAGGCGTTGGACAAGCTGGCCGCCGGCGCCCCGGCCCCACTGCCGGTTCCGGGCGAGGGCCGCCCGGCGGTT
>CALGOL010000432.1 GCA_937960755.1 uncultured Azospirillum sp. | reverse complement strand
GCGCCGACGCGCCGGTCTGTCTCGCCGCCCGGCCGTGCTTCATGGGCGGGGTCGGCGAATTGCTGACGGAGGCGCCGCACCTGCCGAGCGCCTGGATGGTGCTGGCGAACCCCGGCGTCGCGGTGGCGACCCCGGCGGTGTTCAAATCACGCCGCGGCGGCTTTTCAGCCCCGGCGCGTTTCGAGCAATCGCCGGCTGATTTGGATGAATTGGCGGCGCTGCTCGCCGAACGGGGCAACGACCTGACCGACGCCGCCCGCCATCTCTGCCCGGTGATCGGCGAAGTGCTGGCGCGTCTCGGCGCCGCCAAGGGCAGCCGCCTCGCCCGCATGTCGGGCAGCGGCGCCACTTGTTTCGGGCTGTTCGCCAATGAGGACGAGGCCAAGGCGGCGGCTGCCGAATTAGCGGCGGATCAACCGGGCTGGTGGGTCAAGGCCGGGCGGATGCTGCCGCGGCCGGCGGGCTCGCCGCCGTTGCCCGATGCAGATTTTTTCGACGTTTTGACCGCCGCCGCGGGAAAAATCGACCTAGCCCCGCCGCCGGCGGCGCCGTTTCCCGACACCGGCGGCTGGGGGGTGGGGTGACAAGCGGCTTTTGATTTAAGGGCGGCGCCGGGAAAATGGGGGGAACCCGGCGCCGCCCCGCCTAAGAAGCCGTGGGGGAGAAGCGGCTTCAAAGATCGTCACATTTAGCCGCGGCCGGGACCGCCCATGCCCATCCCGGGCCCCATCCCGGGACCCATGCCGGAACCGCCCATTCCAGGGCCCATGCCGCCCATGCCGCGGTTAAAGAAGCTGTCGGCGATGGTCTTTTGTTCCGGCGTCAGTGGCCGGGACCGCCCATGCCCATCCCGGGCCCCATCCCGGGACCCATGCCGGAACCGCCCATTCCAGGGCCCATGCCGCCCATGCCGCGGTTAAAGAAGCTGTCGGCGATGGTCTTTTGTTCCGGCGTCAGTTTTTCATACAGCGCCTTGACCGCCGGGATGACCTTGGCCGCCTGTTCGGCCCGCAAGGTCGCGAACGTCTGCATGACGTCCAAGCGCTGCGGCAGCGTCTGCGGGGCCTTCGGGTCGGCGGGTTTGGCGGCGTCGCACGCCTTGGCCATGGCGTCGCCGCCGGCCTTCACCGCGGCGACCACGCCGTTCCAGGCGTCGCGCTGGGCGTCGGTGATACCCAGCTTCTTTTCGGCGTAGGCCAGCATGCCGGCTTGACGGGCTTCATGGTCTGGGTTGCACATGCGGTCGGGGCCAAAGCCCTTGCTCATCTTATGCATGCCGTAACCGCCGCCCATGCCCGGCCCCATGCCGCCGCCCATGCCGCCCATCGGGCATTGATAGCCGCTTTGCGCCAGCGCGACGGCGCCGCCAGTCATCGCCAAACCAAGACCCAGGGTGGCGGCGAGAAGGAATTTGCGGTTCATCGTAGTCTCCGTGTGTTTAGCTGCGCCGGTTGGGACCCTCGCCCTTGTTCCGGCGGCTTGGTCGGGAGCAGCGCTCCGTTTGTCGATGGATGAACGATGCGCCCCGTTCGTTGCCGTCGCATGTCCGGCGCGGCCCGGTTTTGTAACGGCCTGTTGCAAACCCCGGCCGCCGCAAGCCGCCGTAACCATTTTCCGCTTAACCTTTCCGGGGCCCGGATGGATCATGGCGGACATGGAGCAACGCACCCCACACATCATGATCGTCGACGACGACCGCGAAATCCGGTCGCTGCTGGCGCAGTTTCTCACCAAGCACGGCTACCGCGTCACCGCCGCCAAGGACGGGCAGGAAATGACCCGACTGATGGAGGCGGCGCGGGTCGATCTGCTGGTGCTTGATCTTATGCTGCCGGGCGAGGACGGCTTGTCGATTTGCCGCCGGCTGCGGGCGGGCGGCGACTTGCCGATCATCATGCTGACGGCGATGGGGGAGGAAACCGACCGTATCGTCGGGCTGGAGATGGGGGCGGACGACTACCTTCCCAAGCCGTTCGGTCCGCGCGAATTGCTGGCGCGCATCAAAGCGGTGCTGCGCCGAGCCTCGCTGCCGCCGCCCCCCGTCGCGGCCGGAAACGGCGGCGCGCCGGAAAGCGGCGGTAAAATCTTGCGCTTTGAAGGCTGGGCGCTGGATCTGGCGCGGCGCGAACTGCACAGCCCGGAAGGCGCGCTGGTGCCGCTGTCGGCCGGTGAATACGACCTGCTGGCGGCGCTGGCGGAACGGCCGCAACGGGTGTTGAGCCGCGACCAATTGCTTGACCTCGCCCGCGGACGCGCCGCCGTGCCGTTCGACCGCGCCATCGACGTGCAGATCAGCCGGCTGCGCCGCAAGATCGAACCCGACCCGGCCGACCCGCAAATCATTAAAACGGTGCGCGGCGGCGGCTACATGTTCACCCCGGCGGTGAGCGTCGGATGAAAGACCGGCTGCTCGCCTGCGCCCGCCGCGTCTTGCCGGACAGCGTCGCCGGCCGCACCGCGCTGGCGGTGATTCTGGCGCTGTTTCTGACCCAGGCGGTCAGCGCGCTGATCTACCTGACCGACCGGGGCGGCGGCGGCCCGGTGCATAACGTCCGGGTGCTGACCGAACGGGTGGCGGCCATCGTCCAACTGTTTGAAGCCACCCCGGCCGGCGAGCGCGAGCGGGTCGCCCGCGCGCTGGATGATCCGGTGTTGGGGGTGAAATGGCGCCCCGACGGGCCGCGCAAACCAAACGCCGAACGTCGCGGCCAGCCCGGCCCGCTGGAATATCTGGAGCGCCGGGTGCGCATCGCCCTAGGCGACCGCGAGCGGCGGCGGCAAATCGTCGTCGACATGCGCGTCGACCGTCCTCCTCTCGCCCCGCCGCCGCCGGCCGGCATGGAGATGCACGAAGCGATGCGGGCGCATGCCGATTTGCGCATCGCCGTGAGCCTGAGCGATGGTTCGTGGCTTTACCTGTTCACCGGCGACCCGGCGGACGGGCCGTTTCGCCTGCTGCGCTTCGCCATGTGGATGGCCGGCGTGGTCGGCGTGGTGGCGCTGCTGTCGTGGTGGGTGTCGCGTCGTCTGACAGCGCCCTTGGCGCGCTTCGCCGCCGCCGCCGAGCGGCTGGGACTCGACCCGGAAGCCCCGGAACTGTTGGAGGACGGGCCGAAGGAACTGCGCGCCGCCACCCGCGCCTTCAACCTCATGCAATCCCGCCTCGCCCGCTTCGTCGCCGACCGCACCCAGATGGTGGCGGCGATGAGCCATGATTTGCGCACGCCCTTGACCCGGCTGCGCCTGCGCGCCGAGTTGGTGGACGACGAGGACATGCAACGCCGCATGCTGGCCGACTTGGACGAAATGCAGGCGATGATCGACGCCACGCTGGCCTTCGCGCGCGACGACGCCAAGCGCGAGCCGCGCGGCCCGATGGATTTGGCGGCGATGCTGCAAAGCCTGTGCGACGACCGCGCCGACGCCGGGCAAGACGCCGTTTACGACGGGCCGTCGCGGCTGATCGTCCACGGCCGGCCGGTGGCGTTGCGCCGGGCTTTGGCGAACCTGATCGACAACGCGCTGGCCTATGGCGGCGCCGCGCGGGTGGCGTTGCATTCGTTGGGCGACGGCGGCGGCGTGGTGGAGGTGACCGACGACGGTCCCGGCATCCCGCCCGAGCAACTGGAAAAGGTGTTTCAGCCGTTCTACCGGGTGGAGGCGTCGCGGTCGCGCGACACCGGCGGCGTGGGGCTGGGGCTCTCCACCGCCCGCACTATTCTGCGCGGCCACGGCGGCGACGTGACCTTGGCCAATCGGCCGGAAGGCGGGTTGACGGCGACGGCGACGCTGCCGGGGTGAGCTTTTGAGCCGACTACCCCGCCCGGCGCAGGATTTCCTGCGCCAGCGCCTGCATTTCCAACGCCGCCTGGGTGCGCCGGCCGGTTTCGGTCACCGACATCCCGGTCAACAGCGTGCCGGCGTAGGCGGTGCGGTTGCCGATCTGAGTATCGGCCAGCGTCACGGCGGGCGGGTTGACCAGTTTTTGCACTTCCGCCGCCAGCGCGTCGGCCAATTTGGTGCGCGGCGGCACCCGGTTCATCACCATCAGGATTTGGCGTTTTTCCTGCGCCGCCAGTTCCAGCGTCGGGGCCATCGCCCATAAATCCATCGGGCTCGGTTGCACCGGGGCGATCACCAAGGAAGCGGCGCGCACGGCGATGCGCGCTTCGGTCTGGGCGTGCGGCGGGCTGTCGATCACCACCACGTCGTGACTGCGCGCCAGCTTTTCGACTTCGGCCTGGGTGCGCCAGCCGTTGATTTGCAGATGGGTGAAGCCGGGCTTGCCGTTGGTGGCGGCGCTGCGCACTTCGTGCCAGCGGGTCAGGCTGCCTTGCGGATCAATGTCGACGGTGGCGACCGAGCGGCCCAACTGGGTCCAGGCGATGGCGAGATGCGCCACGGTGGTGGTTTTGCCGGCGCCGCCTTTTTGCTGCGCCACGGTTATCACCTTGCCCGCCATGCCCGCGCTTCCCCCGGTTTATTTTTTCATGTTGCGGAAATGTTTATCTCATTCAACCGCCGACCGCCAGAGCCAGGGCAATCGCTTGGGAGGATTGAAGCCCTTCTCCCCCTGCGGGAGAAGGGTTGGGATGAGGGGTAAACGCCGGCGGATTAGGACTTTTCCGGCCATCCGGCCGTACAACCCCTCACCCTCTCGCCTTCGGCTCTTCCCTCTCCCGCAAGGGGAGAGGGATGTCTTCCTTCGAGCGATTTCCCTGCCGCCAGCGCCTCCGCCGCCCTCACGCTTCGCCGGTCAGCTCTTTCGGCAGTTTGAAGGCGATGTCTTCGGTGGCTGTGCGCACTTCCTCCACCGTCACGGCGAAGCGCGCCGCCAGCGCGTCCAGCACCTCGCGAATCAGCACGTCGGGCGCCGACGCCCCGGCGGTCACGCCCAGGGTTTGAACGCCCTCCAGCCCGGCCCAGTCGATTTCCGCGGCGCGCTGCACCAAAACCGAGCGCTCGCAGCCGTGCCGCCGTCCGACCTCCACCAGCCGGCGGGAGTTGGAGGAGTTGGGCGCCCCCAGCACCAACAGCGCGTCCAACTGCGGGGCGATGCTTTTCACCGCTTCTTGCCGGTTGGTGGTGGCGTAGCAGATGTCTTCCTTGCGCGGCCCGGCCATGGCGGGAAAGCGCGCTCGCAAGGCGGCGACGATGTCGGCGGTTTCATCCACCGATAAGGTGGTCTGGGTGGCGAAAGCCAGATTATCCGGGTCGGCGACCTGCAACGTCGCCACGTCCTCAGCTTTTTCCACCAGCAAGACCGCGCCTTCCGGCAATTGCCCCATAGTGCCGATCACCTCAGGGTGGCCGGCGTGGCCGATCAGGATCACTTGGCGGCCGGCGGCGTGGTGGCGCTCCGCCTCGCGATGCACCTTGCTGACCAGGGGACAGGTGGCGTCGAGGTAGAACAGGCCGCGGGCTTCCGCCGCCGCCGGCACCGATTTCGGCACGCCATGGGCGGAAAACACCACCGGGCGGCCGTCGGGCGCTTCATCCAATTCGTCAATGAAGACTGCGCCCTTGGCTTCCAGGCTTTCCACCACGAATCGGTTATGCACGATTTCATGGCGCACGTAGACCGGCGCGCCGAAACGAGCGATGGCTGTCTCGACAATCTGAATCGCCCGGTCCACCCCGGCGCAAAAACCGCGAGGAGCCGCCAGCAAAACTTTTAGCGCAGGCTTGGTCACAGCGTTCATTCCCCTCTATCCGCCCGGACGACTTCTTGCGCCGCGCCATGGGCTTGACTACAGTCGGCGCATTACGCAACGCCAGCATCAGGCCGGAAACATGCACCGCCGCACATCAGTTAGCACAGCCAGCACTTTCCGCAAACGTCTGGCCGCCAAACGCCTGGCCGCCAAACATCTGCCCGCCTTGCTGGCGGCGCTGGCGGGCTCATCCCTGCTGGCCGGTTGCGGCGGCATCGGCCTTTCCGCGCCGACCGCGGCGGAACTGGCGCTCGGCTGCCCCAAGGTTTCCATCGTGCGCGACTTGCAGGAAATCACCCACCTGCGCGACGGCGCCGGGCGCGACGCCACCGCCGTGATGTCCCGCGCCGCCATCGCCGATTTCACCGGCAATTGCGAATACGGCGCTGACGGCGTGACGGTGAACCTGAAGCTCGCCTTTGTGGCGGAGCGCGGCCCGGCGCTGCAAGGCGACGCCGGCCGCTATCGTTATTTCGTCGCGGTGTTCCGCCCTGGCGAACAGGTCCCGGCGGCGAAAAGCGAGTTCGACACCGGCGCCCGCTTCACCGCCGAAGACCCCCGCCGCGGCTGGGTGGAGGAAGTGGCCCCGCATATCCCGCTGCCCAAGGATTTCAACGCCAAAGATTGGCAAGTGATGGTGGGCTTCCAGTTGACCGAAAGCCAGTTGGCCTATAACCGGACGCAATTGAACCAGGGCTCACGCCGCTAGGTCGGAAACCCGCATTGCGAGGCGCGCTTCGCTGGCGCGCCCGTTCGGCTATTGCCAAGCGGGCCAAGGCGCACCATGGTCTTGTCTCGCGAATATCACATTATTCTTGAGAGACGGAATTATGGATCGCCCGACGCCCAAGGCCGTGCAGCTTACCGATTATCGGCCGCCGGCCTTTTTGATCGATCATGTCGACCTTTCCTTCTCGCTGGAGGAAACCGCGACCGTCGTGACGTCGACGCTGTCCATCCGCCGTAATCCAGCGGCGTTCAACCGTACTGATCCGTTGAAGCTTGACGGTCAAAAGCTGGAATTGCTGGGAATCGACCTGGACGGCGCCGAACTGGCCGCCGACCGCTATGTTCTCGACGATAATCACCTGACCGTCGCGGATGCGCCGGAAGCGTTCGCGTTGACCACCCGCGCGCGGATTAATCCCAAGGAAAACACGGCGCTGGAGGGGCTTTACGTTTCTTCCGGCAACTTCTGCACCCAGTGCGAGCCGGAAGGCTTCCGCAAGATCACCTGGTTCATCGACCGCCCCGACGTGATGGCTAAGTATACGGTGACCATCGACGCCGACCGCGAGCGTTACCCGGTCTTGCTGTCCAACGGCAATCTGGTGGGCCAAGGCAAAGGCGAAAACGGCCGGCACTGGACGCGCTGGGAAGACCCGTTCCCCAAGCCATCGTATCTTTTCGCGCTGGTGGCCGGCAAGCTGGTTCCGGTGGTGGACCATTTCCGCACCGAATCCGGCCGCCACGTTCAGCTTCGCATTTATGTCGAGCCGGGCAACGAGGACAAATGCGACCACGCCATGCGCTCGCTGAAAAAGTCGATGGCGTGGGATGAAGAAGTCTACGGGCTGGAATACGACCTCGACGTCTTCAACATCGTCGCCGTTGGCGACTTCAACATGGGGGCGATGGAGAACAAGTCGCTCAACGTGTTCAACACCAAATACATTCTTGCCCGCCCCGACACCGCGACCGACGCCGACTTTCTGGGCATTGAAGCGGTGGTCGCCCACGAATATTTCCACAATTGGACCGGCAACCGCGTCACTTGCCGCGACTGGTTCCAATTGTCGTTGAAGGAAGGCTTGACCGTCTTCCGCGATCAGCAATTCTCCGCCGACATGAACTCGGCCGCGGTCAAGCGCATCGGCGACGTACAGGGCCTGCGCACCGGCCAGTTCCAAGAGGACGCCGGGGCCATGGCGCACCCGGTGCGGCCGTCTTCCTACATGGAAATCAATAACTTCTACACTGCGACCGTCTACAACAAAGGCGCCGAAGTTATCCGCATGATGCATACTCTGCTGGGGGCCGAAGGCTTCCGCCAGGGTATGGACCTCTATTTTGAACGCCACGATGGCCAAGCCGTCACCTGCGACGACTTCGTTCAGGCGATGGAGGACGCCAGCGGCGTCGACCTCGGCCAGTTCCGCTTGTGGTACTCCCAAGCCGGCACGCCGCAACTGGCGGTCTCCACCCAGTACGACGCCGCCGCCGAAACCTTCACCATCGACGTCGAGCAGACCATTCCCGCTACGCCCGGCCAGCCGACCAAGCAGCCGATGCATATTCCTTTGGCGGTGGGCCTGCTGGGACCGGACGGCGATGATTTGCGCCTGACGCCGGATGGGGAGACCAGCGTGCTGCTGCACGTCCGCCGTCCTAACGAGCGTTTCGTCTTCTCCGGCATTAAAGCCCGCCCGGTTCCGTCGTTGCTGCGCGGCTTTTCCGCCCCGGTCAAGCTGGCGACCGACGACGCCGACGAAGACCTCGCCTTCCGCCTCGCCCATGATTCCGACCCGTTCAACCGCTGGGAAGCCGGGCAAGCCTTGGCGGTGCGGGTGCTGCTGCGGCTGGTGGAGGATGTTCAGCACGGCCGCGCGCTGACCGCGCCGCAAGCGCTGCTCGATGCGGTGGGCAAGCTGCTGGCGGACAGCGCCGACGATCCGGCGTTCGCCGCGCAAGCGGTGATCCTGCCGGGCGAAGGCTATCTCGCCAACCAAATGCCGGTGGTTGACCCCGACGCCATCCACAAGGCGCGGGAGTTCCTGCGTCGCAGCCTGGGCGAAGCGCTGGGCCCGCAATGGTTGGCGACCTATCGCCGCCTCGCCGATAACGGCCCGTTCTCGGTGGACGCCGCCGCCATCGGCCGCCGTTCGCTGAAAAACATCGCGCTGGCCTATCTGATGGCGGCGGAAACGCCGGAAGCCTTGGGCCTGTGCGTCGGCCAGTTCCACGCCGCCGCCTGCATGACCGACAGCGTCGCCGCCTTGCAGTTCCTCGCCAACGCGTCGGCGGAGGAAGAACGCGCCCAGGCGCTCGACGCCTTCTATCGCCGCTGGAGTGAAAACCCGCTGGTGGTGGATAAATGGTTGGGGGTGCTGGCGATGTCGTCCCGCCCCGACACGCTGGAAACAGTGAAAAGCCTGCTGGACCATCCGGCGTTCAACATCCGCAACCCCAACAAGGTGTACGCGCTGATCGGCTCGTTCGCCAACGCCAACGCGGTGCGCTTCCACGCCGCCGACGGGGCCGGCTATCGCTTCCTGGCCGATCAGGTGCTGACGCTCGACCCGATGAACCCGCAGGTCGCCGCGCGCATGATGGGCCCGTTCTCCCGCGCGGCCCGCTTCGACAAGGCGCGCCAAGCCCTGATGAAGGCGGAAATGCAGCGGGTGGCCGCCGCCGCCAAGCTGTCCCCCGACGTCGCCGAAGTGACCGCCAAGAGCTTGGCGCATTTGGGCTGAGGCCGTGGGGGGATCGCGCGTTTAAGTAATTGATTTTCTATTGTTTTCCGTCACCCCGGCGCAGGCCGGGGTCCAGGGCGCTTCGGGCGCGTTGCTGAAACGCTCTGGATTCCGGCCTTCGCCGGAATGACGGCGATACGGTGACAAAAGCTCTTTGAGCTTCCTTCTATACGGAGTCCCCCGCCTGTGGCCGTCGACGTCGCCGCTTTTTCCGTCTTCGCCGTGGTCGCCACCATCACCCCCGGCCCCAACAACATCATGTTGGCCTCATCCGGGGCGGCGTTCGGCTTCCGGCGGTCGATTCCCCACATGCTGGGGATCGCCATCGGCTTTCCGGTGATGGTGGCGCTGGTGGCTTTGGGGCTGGGACCGCTGCTGTCGACCTATCCGCTGATTCATCAAATCATGCAGATTATCGGCGCCGCCTTCCTGTTTTACCTGTCATGGCGGATTTTTCAGGCCCGCCGCGCGAAACTGGCGCTGAACGCCGCGGGGGCCAAGCCGCTCAGCTTCCTTCAAGCCGCCGCCTTCCAATGGGTCAACCCCAAGGGGTGGCAAATGGCCTTGGCCGCCGTCACGGCGTATGCGACGCCGACGCTTGGTTCGCAGATCGCCGACGCCCTCACCCTCAGCCTGATTTTCTTCGCCGCCGCCTGGGTCGGGGTGACGCCGTGGGTCTGGCTGGGGATGAAGATCGAAGCGGTGCTGACGACGGAGCGGCGGCGCGCGTGGTTCTTCGGCGCGCTCGCCGGCAGCCTCGCCCTGTCGGTGATTCCGACTTTTTTGTAGTTCCGCGCCCCTCAGCCGCTTAAACCGGTTTTAGCGGCAAGGTCACGGTGAAGGCGGCGCCGCGCCCCGGCGTTGAGCGCACGTCGACCCCGCCGCCCAGTGGACCGCTGGCCAGCGTCTCGACAATATGCAGGCCAAGGCCGGAGCCGCCGCGGTCGCGCCGCGTGCTGTAAAACGCCTCAAAGATGCGTTGCAATTGCTCCGGCCCCATGCCGACGCCGTGGTCGGCCACCGTGATGACAACATGGCTATCGCCGTCGAGGGCCGCCGTCACATCGATATCGCCGGAAACCGCGCCGTCGTCATAGGCGTGCACCAGCGCATTGACGATCAAATTGGTCAGCACCTGCGACAGCGCGCCGGGATAGCTGTCCATCGCGATGTCGGGCGGACAGGACAGGTTGACCCTGACGCCGGTGCGCTTCAAGCGCGGCCCCAGGGAATGAACGATCTCCGCCATGTAGCCGGCAAGATCAAAGCTGCGCCGTTCGCCCGACGTCTGGTCCACCGCCACCCGCTTGAAGCTGTGGACCAGATCGGCGGCGCGCTCCATATTGGCGGTGATGAGCCGGGAAGACTCCTCCAACATGTTGAAGAAATCCACCAGTTGCGACTTCTTCAACGCCCCGCCTTCAAAGGCCGCGCGCATGCGCTTGACTTCGTGATGCAAGTGGCTGGCGGCGGTGACGCCGATGCCGATGGGGGTATTGAGGTCATGGGTGACGCCGGCCACCAACTGCCCGAGCGACGCCATGGCTTCGGCCTGAATCAGGCTTTCCTGCGCTGAGCGCAAATCAGCCAGCGCCCGTTCCGCCGCATCCTTGGCGCGCAACATTTCCCGTTCCGCCAGTTTGCGGTCGGTAATGTCGTAAAGCCAAGTCAACAGCGCCGGCTCGCCGTCATAATCAATCGCGTCCCATGACGACAGCAGCCAAATCACTTTGCCGTCGGACATGCGGGTGAAGGTGATTTCGGCGTCGCGAAACGACCCTTCCCGTTCAAAGCGCGCTATCAAATCGCGCCGTGTCTGCGGATCGGTGTAAAGCGTCGCGGCGTTGACCTTCTTCATTTCGTCCCGCGCGACGCCCAATAGTTTGGGTAATTGCGGATTACAGAAAATGAAGCGGCCGTCGCGGGTGGTGATGTTGCAGGCGATCGGACTGACTTCCAGGATTTGGAACAGCCGCTCCTCGCTGGCGCGCGCCCGCTCCTCCTGCTGTTTCAGCGCCGTGATGTCCACCATGATGCCGGCGTAGCGCACGGCGCGGCCCGACGAATCGCGGCGGCAACGCCCCGACGCCTCAATCCAAATCCACGTCCCGTCTTCGCGCCGCAAGCGGTAGTCGTATTTGTAAATATCGGTCTGGCCAGCCAAATGATCGTCGATCACCGCCATCACCCGCTCGGCGTCGGCGGGATGCAGGCGCTCGCGCCAGAAATCGACCGGCGGTTCCATCGGCGGGGCGTCGAAGCCCAGCATGCGGAAAAAGCTGTCCGACCACCAACAGGTTCCGGCGACGGGATCGGCGTCCCAAAGAGCGGCGTTGGTGGCCGATAAGGCCATCTCCAACCGCTCCTCCAGATCTTTGTCGCGCGGCGGCGCCGCTGACAGCCCCCCCGTCGCCCGCATGGCTTCCTTAGCCTTTCAGCTTGGTCGTTAAAAGCTCATTGACCAGCGCCGGATTGGCTTTGCCTTGCGTCTGCTTCATCACCTGACCGACGAAGAAGCCGAACAGCTTATCCTTGCCCGAGCGGAACTCCGCCACCTTGTCGGCGTTGGCCGCCAGCACGCCGTCGATGGCGGCTTCGATGGCGCCGGTGTCGGTGACCTGCCGCAAGCCTTTGCGTTCGACGATGTCGGCCGGCTTGTCGCCGGTTTTGAACATCTCTTCAAACACTTCCTTGGCGATGCGGCCGGAAATGGTGTTGTCGGCGATAAGATCAATCAGCCCGCCGAGGTTTTCCGCCGAAACCGGGCTCTGGTCGATGTCGAGCGCCGCCTTGTTGAGCGCGCCGAACAAGTCGCCGGTCACCCAATTGGCCGCCATCTTGGGATCGCGGCCCTTGGCGACGGTCTCAAAATACTCGGCCCGCGCCTTCTCATTCACCAGCACGCCGGCGTCATAGGCCGACAGCTTATAGTCGGAAATGAAGCGCGCCTTTTTCTCGTCCGGCAGTTCCGGCAAACCGGCCTTGATGTCCTCGACCCAATCGGCGTCAAGCTCCAGCGGCAGCAAGTCGGGATCGGGGAAGTAGCGGTAATCATGCGCTTCCTCCTTGGAGCGCATGGAGCGGGTCACCAGTTTGCCCGTGTCCCACAGCCGGGTTTCCTGATCGATCTTGCCGCCGGCCTCGATCACTTCGACCTGACGCGCCGCCTCGTATTCAATGGCGGCGATGACGAAGCGGATGGAGTTGACGTTCTTGATTTCGCAGCGTGTGCCCAGCGGGCCGCCCGGCCGGCGCACCGACACATTGCAGTCGGCGCGCATGGAGCCTTCCTCCATGTTGCCGTCGCAGGTGCCGAGGTAGCGCAGAATCGAACGCAGCTTGCGCAGGTAGGCCCCGGCCTCCTCCGCCGTGCGCAAATCGGGTTCCGACACAATCTCCATCAAGGCGACGCCGGCGCGGTTGAGGTCGACGTAGGTCTTGGAGGGATGCTGGTCGTGAATCGACTTGCCGGCGTCCTGCTCCAGGTGCAGGCGGGTGATGCCGACGGTGCGCGACGAGCCGTCGGGCATGTCCAGCACCAGTTCGCCCTTGCCGACGATGGGCTGGAGATACTGGCTAATCTGATAGCCGTTGGGCAGATCGGCGTAGAAGTAGTTCTTGCGGTCGAAAACCGACTTCAGATTGATTTCCGCCTTTAGCCCCAAGCCGGTGCGCACCGCCTGCTCAACGCAGTACTCGTTGATGACCGGCAGCATGCCGGGAAAGCCGGCGTCGACGAAGCTGACCTGAGCGTTCGGCTCCGCGCCGAAGCGGGTGGAGGCGCCGGAAAACAGTTTGGCGTTAGAGGACACTTGGGCGTGAACCTCCAGCCCGATCACCACTTCCCACTCGCCCGTTTCGCCCTGAATATACGACATCGCCCTACTCTTATCGGCTGCGCTGAATGACGCTCCTTTCTAGCCCGCTTTGCCGCGTTGCGCCAGAACGATGCGCGGCGCAGCATGCCCTATCGGCTTATTCCGGCGCAAAGAGATGGCCGGAGAACGCCGCCTTGAGCGTGCGCAGGCTGACCAGCAGCACGATTAAAGTAGCGCCCGCCACAAAAAGCCCGGCGAGCGAGGAATAGAACGCCGTCCCCCCCTTCGCCGCCGCCAATTCGGCCAAACCGGCGGCCAGGGCGGCGGATGGGAAGGTGTAGGCCCACCACGACGGCGCGAACGGCAGTCGCGCCAGGACGGTAATGAGCCGCAGCATCAAAAAAGCGGTGAAAAGCGCCGCAAAAATCAGCACATGCCCCAGCGCGTCGACCGGGGCGATCATGGCGGGCGCCGTCAACGCGCGCCACGCCAAAAACGCCACGGCGGGCGGGGCGATGAAGATCGCCAAAGTCGGCAGCATCTTGGGCGGCAGCGGCGGGGCGACGAAAATCGCCCGATTAAGCGCCAAGGGCAGCAGGCCCAGCCAGAACACGACGCCGACCGAAAAAAAGAACCACGCCGCGTCGACATGCCCCAGCTTCACCCCGACCACCGGGGCCAGCACGTTGCCGACCACCGGAATGAACCATGCGGGGTTGAATGTCGCCGGATCTTGCGGGTGCTCGATCCACCTGCCGATGACGTAAAGCGCCACTGAAAAATGCAATGCGGCTCCCGCCATCCACAACCCGTCGGCAAAACCGGCGGCGTACGGCAAGGCGAGCCCGCCCATAATCATCAAATTGATGGAGATGGCGGCGAAAAAATTAACCCGCACCGGATGGCGAAATTCTTTCACCATTTCATCCCAATGCTTCGCCGTTTTCCAGGCGTAGAGCGCGCCAACCACAACAAAGACGGTCGCCGCAATCGCAGCGGCGGCCTCGCCGATCCACGCGGGCCAGCCCAACGCCTCGTGCGCCCGGCGCCACGCCATGGAGATCGGAAGAGCACACGTCTGAACTCCAGTC
>CALGOL010000431.1 GCA_937960755.1 uncultured Azospirillum sp. | reverse complement strand
CGGCGATGCGGGACAGCCGCGGGGCGTCGCGCAATTCGCCGTCCATGGCGCGTTCAAGGGCTTCGGCGTCCCACGCCACCACCGGAGCGTAATCGCCGTCCTCCCGGCCCTTGTCCCGGCGCTTTTCCCCCCAATGCTCGCGCAGGTGATCGGCGGCGGCCTTGCAACCGGCGGGGCCGGCGGCGAGTTGTTCTCCAACTCGTTTGATGCCGTAATCATCAGCGAAAAGCCGCCGATAATCGGCGACGGCTTGCCGGGCTTCCTTGGTGCGGTTTTCGGCGGTCAGCAACAAAGCGAGGGCATACAGCGCGACATCATCATTTACCTGTTTTAAATGACTGTACAGCAAGTCGATTCCTTCATCGGCCTTGCCGTCCAGCCACAACAGCCGCGCCAGTTCGGGGTGGCTTTGCTTATTTTTGGGATCAACGCTAATTAACTTGCGCAGCAGGGCGACGGCCTCGCGGATCGGCAGCCCGTCGCCGGCGGTTCCCGATAGCAGCAACGCCAGTTGGTGGCGGCTCGCGGAGTTTTCCGGCGCGCGCCGCATACCCTCCCACAACGCCGCCTGCGCCAGATCGGGGCGTTCCAATTGCGCCAAGGCTTTGGCGCGGACGCTCCAGGCGTGACCGTCCGACCCGGCCCAACCCAGCGCGCGGCGCATCAAATCCAGCGCGCAACCGGGGGCGACCGGCAGGATCAGATTTGCAATGCTGGTGGCGCTGGTGACGAAGTAATAGGCGTTACCGGTGAATTCGGCGTAGCGCTCCAACCTGTTGAGCAAGCCCGACATTTCCCGCCAGAGCCGGTCGCTCAACCCGTCTTCCTGACAAGACGTCTGAAATCCCCTTACGATCCCCTTTACATCTCTCGGCAAGTAGGGTTCACGCTTGGGGGCGTTGGCTTGCGGTTTCAGGGTTTTATCCGCCTCCAACAGCCAGTCGGCGAACGCCGGGCGGTCCTTGTCCGGCGTCTCCGCCAGCAGCGGACGCCATTGACCGCGCCAAAAATCCGGCAGACGCGGGAAGGCCGCGCGGATCGAGCGCCACTCCCGCACCACCATCTGTTTGGTATGGTCATTGTCTGGCAATTTCTCCGCCCAGCGACACAAACCGCCGATCAGCTCGGGCGGCGGTCCACCAGTCTGCCCATGCGGGCTTTTCAGTTTGCTGAGACCGAGCAAGGCGCAATCGAGCCGATGCCGCAACCGGGGTTGGGCCGCGGCTTCGCAGACGGCGAACCAGATGGGGCGGAATTCGTTGCCCGTCTGGGTGTACGCCCCGGCGTACAGCACGGCGCGGGCGAGGTCGAACGTCTGGTCCAAGCTGTAGGAAGCGTCGGCCCACTGATAAAGGTCGCCGAAGTTATCGTGCACCCAGCCTTTGGCCTGCGGCAGGTCAAGCCGCCACGCCATGCGGAACCCTTCGCCGGTTTCGCGGATGAAGCGCTGCGCGCCGCCGGGACGTCCCAACAGTTTTTGTGTTCCCGAACGGCGTTCTTGCAGCCAACGGGTCAAGCCGCCACCCAGCGCCGCCCACTCCGGTTCTTCCCGCGGTAGATCGCCCATCAGCCCCAACGCGGCTTCCACCGGGCTCGCGCGCTGGAAACCGGGTAAATGGGCGACGCCGATCAGCAACTCGTCCACCGCGTCATCGGGGGCTGCGATTAGTTCATCAAGCCAGGGATGGCGCCGGATTTGGCGAAGTGCGCTCATGGCGTTGGCGAAGCCCCAAAATCCTGGCGATCTTGATTATGCCAGCGAAGACAGAATATATGCGTTTCCCGCAGTTTCGCCAGTTTTTCCGACGTCACGTCAGCCGGCGCTGAAATTTCGCCGATCTTCAAAATATGGTTAGCGGCGTAATTGAACCGCGGATGCAATACTTCGGACGCCAGCTTATCGCACTCGCGGTTATCGCCAAGATGCAGCGTTCGGCCAAAATCCATCCCTTTCGGCGCGGGATGAAATATCTCGTACGGCATGTCGTCAAGCGGCGTCGGGACGGTCAGCAATTGCGGCGCGGCCGTGCGGTCAACGCCTTCGCGCACTTCCTTTACGGTGTACGCCATCAGCGCCACCGGCCATCTCGTCATCCCGTTGCGCGGGTAATGCGCCAACCCCAAACGGTCGCGCAGACGATCAGGCCAGTCGTCCCCGGCGATTTCCTCGTCAAGTTCTTGGGCGAAAGCGGCGAATCGGGGGCGAACAGCGTTCGGACTAGTGTTCAAGCTTTCGCACAGCTTTGTTAACAATGCCTTGGCGTCAGCGACGGAAACCATCTCTGTCGGTTTCTTTGACGTGAAGATTTCTAACGCGCTTTTCAGTGTCGCCAACGATTCAAGCTTTATGGTGTTAACCGCCCAATCGAGGCACTCAATACGCATTAAAACCTGGTCTTCCCCCATATCCGACCATACCTTGGGAGATAAACCAGCATCGGAATTAACATCCTGAAATGTAATTGGACTCTCAATAGTCACATGCATAGCTAGATAATCTTGATGCACCCGCAGCCAGCGCCTATAAGTCTCTTCGTCTAACCATTGATTGATGACTTCTTCATAATGCGTCTGCCGCAGGCCTTCGCCTCGTTCGTCCCATAGGAAATTTTCCGCGCGCGCCCGCTCGGTTATGTCCGTAGAATGCCGCATATCATTTAAAATAGCGCTTAAGAATGGATTTATCGGAATCATGCCGCCAACCTGGATAGGCAAAAAATCGCAATCACCATAACATACTCGCTATTTTTGGCGAGAAAAATTGCCGATACCTTGGTTACAAAAAAATGGGACCGCCGCAGCGGTCCCGTGCAAGTCCGTCGCCCGTAAGCGCCCCTCAATCCACGTACTTCAACCCCGCCGCCGCCAGGGTCTCGCGCATCTTGTACATGTCCAGACCCAATTCGCCGGCCGCCAGCCGCGCCCGCTTCGACGCCTCGTTGGCTTCGCGCGCCTCCGCCGCATCAGCCGCTTGCGCCGCCACGGCCGCCGGCACCACCACTACGCCGTCATCATCGGCGATCACCACGTCGCCCGGATTGACCGCAGCCCCGGCGCACACCACCGGCACATTGACGCTGCCCAAGGTCGCCTTGATGGTGCCTTTGGCGGAAATGCACTTTGAGAACACCGGGAAGCCCATTTCGGTGAGGTCGCGGACGTCGCGCACCCCGGCGTCAATCACCAGCCCGACCGCGCCGCGCGCCCGGAACGAGGTGGCGAGCAAATCGCCGAAGTAACCATCGGTGCAATCCGCCGTAATAGCGGCGACCACCACGTCGCCGGGCCGCAATTGTTCAGCGACCACATGCATCATCCAATTGTCGCCAGGGTGCAGCAAGGCGGTGACCGCCGTGCCGCACAGCCGGGCGCCGGGATAGATCGGCCGCATGTAGGGCTTCATCAGCCCGACCCGCCCCATGGCTTCGTGAATGGTGGCGACGCCGAAGCGCGACAGCTTTTCCACCGCCGCCCGGTCGGCCCGTTCAATGTTGCGTTTCACCACGCCGAGATTGTTCATGCTCATGGCTGTCGTCCTTTCGCCCGCGCGTTACAGGCCCTTGGCTTTCAAGGCGGCGTCGAGGCGCGGATAAACCCGCCGCGCGTTGCCTTCGTAAATTTTGAAGCGGTCCTCTTCCGACAGGTTCAAGGTCGCCTCGATATAGCGCTTGGTGTCGTCGTAGTAGTAACCGGTCTCCGGGTCGATGCCGCGCACCGCGCCGATCATCTCGGAAGCGAACAAGATATTGTCCACCGGGATGACCTTGGTCAGCAGGTCGATGCCGGGCTGGTGATAGACGCAGGTGTCGAAGAAGATGTTGTTCAGCAGATGCTCGGTCAGCAGCGGCTTTTTCAGCTCCTGCGCCAGACCGCGGAAACGGCCCCAGTGATAAGGCGCCGCGCCGCCGCCGTGCGGGATGATGAACTTGAGGTCAGGAAAGTCTTTGAACAGGTCCGACGTCAGGCACTGCATGAACGCCGTGGTGTCGGCGTTGAGATAGTGCGAGCCGGTGGTGTGGAAGCACGGATTGCACGAGGTGGAGACGTGGATCATCGCCGGCAGGCCGTATTCCACCATCGCCTCATAGATCGGATACCAATGCCGGTCGCTGAGCGGCGGCGAGGTCCAATGCCCGCCCGAGGGATCGGGGTTGAGGTTGACGCCGACGAAGCCGTAATCCTTCACGCAGCGTTCAATTTCGGCCAAACAGGTCTTGGGATCGACCCCCGGCGACTGCGGCAGCATGGCGGCGCCGATGAAGTTGTCGGGGAAAAGTTGCGTCACCCGATAAATCAACTGGTTGCAGATGCCGGCCCAGGTGGAGGAGGTTTCAAAATCGCCGATATGGTGCGCCATGAAGCTGGCGCGCGGCGAAAACACCGTCAGGTCGGAACCGCGCTCGGTCATCTTGGCGAGCTGGTTGATTTCGATGCTGTCGCGAATGTCGTCGTCGCTGATGACCAGCTCTTCGAGCTTCGGCGCCTGCGACGGGTCTTTCAAGGCGGCGATCTGCCGATTGCGCCATGTTTCCAACGCTTTGGGCGCCGTGGTGTAATGGCCGTGAATGTCGATAATCATTGTCTTATTCCTTTCGGCCTTATCGGCGTTTTCTTGTTTCGGCAACCGAACTATACCAATCCACCGAAAGATTGATCCTTTATCGTCATTCCCGCGAAGGCGGGAATCCACCTTGTCAGCAATGTTTCTCATGGGGTGGACCCCCGCCTTCGCGGGGGTGACGAAGGTTAATGTTTAGGGGGCTTGGCATTATAACTTCAGGGCGGCCAGCGCGATGGAGGGGACGAAGACGATCAGCACGATGCGGGCGATGTCGGAGGACAAGAAGGGAATGACCCCCTTGAACACCTCTTTCATCGGCACGTCCTTCGACATCGCGCTGATGATGTAGACGTTCATCCCCACCGGCGGGGTGATGAGGCCGATTTCAACCGTCATCAGCGCGACGATGCCGAACCAGATCGCCTTGCTTTCCAGATCCATGCCCCAGAAATCCGCCCCGACGATGATCGGGAAGAAGATCGGAATGGTCAGCAGCAGCATCGACAGGCTGTCCATGATGCAGCCGAGGAACAGGTAAATCACGATGATGGCGAACAGCACCGCCAATGGCGGCAGCTCCAGCCCCAGCACCCAATTCGCCAGCTCGGTGGGCATTTGCGTCAAGGCCAGGAAGACGTTCAGCACGTCGGCCCCCAGCAGGATCAGGAAAATCATGCCGGTGGACTTCGCAGCGCCGTAAACGCATTCCAGAAAGCCGCGGCCCTTTAAACCGCCCGACCGCCACGCCACGAAAGCGGTGGCGACGGTGCCCACCGACGCCGCTTCGGTCGGGGTGAAGAAGCCGCCGTAGATGCCGCCGATCACCACGACGAAAATCAAAATCACCGGCCAAGTGTCGATCAGCGCCTGGATGCGCTCGCCCCAGGTCGCCTTGCGGCCCGGCGGGGCGTGGGTCGGGTCCAGCGTGGCGACGATATAAATCACCAGCATATAGCCCAGGGCGGCGATGACGCCCGGAACCACCGCCGCCATGAACAGCTTGGCGATGTTCTGTTCGGTCAGGATGCCGTAAATCACCAGCGGCACCGACGGCGGGATCAGGATGCCGAGCGTGCCGCCCGCCGCCAGCGACGCGCCG
>CALGOL010000430.1 GCA_937960755.1 uncultured Azospirillum sp. | reverse complement strand
GACCCGGAGTTGCGCCGCACGCTGGAATCGCTGCTGGCCGCCGACGCCGAATCGGCCGCCGCGGCGCCGGAGCCCGAGCCGGAACCGGCGGAAGACCAACCTGCGGCGAAAGAACCGTTAGAAGAGAAGACGGCGGCGCTTGCGGGCGCGCCCGAACCGGAGCCGGAGCCGCAACCTGAATCGATACCGGAACCGGAACCAGAGCCGGCGCCGCAACCTGAACCGGCTCCGTCCCCCGTTGCGGCCTCCGTTGCGGCCTCCGTTGCGGCCCCGGCAAGCCTGACCACGCCAAACGACGCCCCAAAACACGACGCCATTTTTAACGCGAGGGATCATCGCATGCTCGGCACCATTTTCGTTCTTAACGACCGCGGCGGCGTCGGCAAGACGCTGCTCTCCCACCACCTGATGGCGACCGCCATGCTGGAAGGGCTGCAACTGCGCGTCGTCGAATACGAAGTCAACGAGCGTCTGGCCCGGTTGTTCGGCGCCGACGTCGTCGAACACCGCCGCATCTCGCAAGATTTCATGAACCTGATGGGTTCGGGCGACGGCTTTTATGAATTCTGGGACCAGATCGGCCCGGAATTGCAGCGCGGCGGCCGGCTTTACGACTTCGGCGGCAACATCAGCCAGTGGTTCTTCAACTGGGCGGAAGTGTCGGGTTTCGACTACTACGTCGGCGAAGGCGAACGGCTGACCTTCATGGTGCCGGTGACCGTCGATCTGGCGTCGCTCAGCACCGGCATGGCGACGCTTGATCGTATCGCCGCCATCGCGCCGCGCGCGCGGCGCGTGCTGGTGGAAAACGGCGTTTCCGGCCCGTTCGGCCAGTTGGAAGACAGCCAGTACGGCCGCCGCAAGGCCGAACTGGTGGAGCGCGAAGGGGTGGAAGTGATCTCCATGCCGCCTTGCACCGCTCCGGCCTGGGCGCGGCTGACCGGCCACCGCATCGACCAGGTGGCGCAGATGACCCGCGAAGACCTCGCCAAGCTGGGCATGACCCCGCCGGTGGCGTCGCGCTCGCTCATCATCATTCACGAATGGCTGCGCGGCATGCGCAACGCCCTGTCGCCCTATGTGGTGGACGCGATGCGCCCGACTCCGGGGGCCGTCGCTCCGCGCCGCTGATCGGATAGCCGACGCCTCCCCGTCATTCCGGCGAAGGCGCTATTCGGGTTCACACATCTTTAGCGCGTTTGATTTTCCTATCTTTTTTCTCGTCACCCCCGCGAAGGCGGGGGTCCACCTCATCAGCTAAGTGGTTGAAAAGGTGGATTCCCGCCTGCGCGGGAATGACGGAGAGAAGGTTTTGAGACTTGGCGCCGTCCCGAAATGCTTAAGTTGGCGCCTATGGGCCTACGCCGGGGTGACGAAGGGCAACGGTGACGAAGGGGTTAATGGGGACGGCGGTCGCCCCTCCTTCGCGCCCCTTACCGCAGCGTCCCTTGCGGCCGCGCCGTCTTCAGCCGACGCAACGCCTCCACCACCGTTTGCAGGCGGATGTCGGATCGGTCGCCCTTAAAAGTGAATTCCTTGTGCTTGGTCGGGCCCCGGCGCACCGAGGTCGCAATATAGACCCGTCCCACAGGCTTGGTTTCCGTCGCCCCGCCCGGCCCGGCGATGCCGGTGATCGCCACCGACACGTCAGCGCGGGAGTGGTTGAGCGCGCCGGCCGCCATCGCCGCGCACACTTCGGCGCTGACCGCGCCGTGAGCGTGAATCAGCGACGGCGGCACGCCCAGCATTTCCGATTTTGATACGTTGGAATAAGTGACGAAGCCGCGTTCAATCACCTTGGACGAACCCGGGATATCGGTCAGCGCCGCCGCCAGCAAACCCCCGGTGCAGGATTCCGCCGTGACCAGCGTATAGCTGGCGAATTCATACTCCGCCAACACCGCCGCCGCCAAAACGCGAACATCATTATCAAACATGACTCAATCCCCGCAGCCGTAGCGCGAGGACAGATTAATTCACCAAGCAGCCGCGGCGCCAGCGAATCATTTCAAACCAAAGGACCTGCGGGATCAGGCGGCGGCCTCGTTCAGCTGGCGGCGCGCTTCTTCGATCAAAAGCCGATTAATCTCCATATGACTTTGGAAATCAGCGACGAAGGAACGAACGGTGCAAGCCGCCAACAACTGCTCCGTATCGTCCAGGGTTCGCATTTTATCGGTAAAATCCTTGCTCATCTGGCTCTCCGTCGCGTCCATCGAAAACGCATCAAATTTAAGCGATAATTAACATTATTGCCGGGTTGCGCACAAGAAAAACCTCATACGCATACGGCGCCAAATCCCCCGCCCTCGCCGCGGCGCGAAAACGGACGTCGCGCAAAATTCATTCTTCCGCGGCTTGTTTCTTTGAAACAATTCAACAACATCAATGCCAAGGCGCCAGTGCGGGCGTCTTCAGGCGTGCTAAAGTCCATGGGGGGAAGACGACATGTCGCAGTTGGCGGATCGGCGCAAAGCCGAGCAAATCGACGCCGTGGCGGAAGCGATTAACCTGCGTCTCGACTCTGGTCGGGCTGTGGTGGTGGAGCAATTCGCTAGGCGCTTTTACGCTCACGTCCCCCCCGACGACATCGCCTCCGCGTCGATGGAGCAGCTTTACGGCGCGGTGCTGTCGGCTTGGCAACTGTATCAGCATCGCCCGCCGGGCAAGGCCAAGGTGCGGGTCTATAACCCGCGAATCGAAACCCACGGCTGGAAAGCGGCGCGCACGGTGGTGGAGACCATCAACGACGACATGCCGTTCCTGGTGGACTCGGTGACCGCCGAGCTCAATCGCCTCGGCCTGACCGTTCATTTGGTGGTGCATCCGGTGATGGAGGCGACGCGGGACGCCGACGGCGACCTGACCGACGGCGACCCGATTGAGGCGGGCGACGCGGCGCCCCCTGAATCGGTGTTGCGGGAATCGGTGATGCACATCCAGATATCGCCGATTTCCGATCCGGCGATGCTGACCCGCACCGTCGCGGCGCTGGAGCGGGTGCTGACCGACGTGCGCGCCGCCGTCAATGATTGGCCGACGATGCGCCAGCGTCTGCGCGAAGCCTTGGCCGACGCGGCGGCGGCCCGTCAGGCGGCGCCGGAAGACGAGGTCGCCGAAGCCGAAGCCTTCCTCAGTTGGATGGAGGACGATCACTTCACCTTTCTGGGCTATCGCGAATACGCCTTTGCGCCGACCGGCGGCGAAGAATTGACCCTGACCGACGGCAGCGGCTTGGGCGTGCTGCGCGACGATTCGGTGACGGTGTTCGACGGCTTGCGCCACTTCGCCGCCCTGCCCCCCGACGTGCAGGCTTTCATGCGGGCGCCGCGGCTTTTGATGGTCACCAAGGGCAACCGCGAATCCACCGTTCATCGGCCGGTGGCGCTGGATGTGGTGCTGGTCAAACGCTTCGACGACCAAGGCCGGGTGGCGGGCGAACGGCTGTTCGCCGGGCTGTTCACCTCCGCCGCCTATAACCGCTCGCCGCGGCAAATCCCCTTCCTGCGGCGCAAGGTGGCGGCGGTGCTGGCGCAGGCCGGCTTCGACCCGCGCAGCCACGACGGCAAGGGTTTGCTGCACATTCTCGAAACCTACCCGCGCGACGAGCTGTTTCAGGTCGGCGCCGAAGAGCTGTTCGACATCGCCATGGGGGTGGTGCATCTGCAAGAACGCCAACGTTTGGCGCTGTTCATCCGCCGCGACCCGTTTGAGCGCTTCGCCTCCTGTCTCGTCTATGTGCCGCGCGACCGCTACGACACGGCGTTGCGGCTTCGCTTCCAGCACATTCTGGAAGACGCGCTGCAAGGCCGGCTGCAAGCCTTTTACACCCAGGTCGCCGATGGCGCTTTGGCGCGGCTGCACTTCATCATCGCCACCGAGCCCGGACATTGCCCGCCGGTGGACGTGGCGGCGCTGGAGGCGGAACTGGCGGCGGGGGC
>CALGOL010000429.1 GCA_937960755.1 uncultured Azospirillum sp. | reverse complement strand
GTGGAAGGTTCCGCGCAAGAACCCACGCCGCTCGCCCCCGGCGCAAGCCTGCTGTCGCCGCCGCCCGAAGCGCCGCCGCCGGCCATTGATCCCACCGTCGCCAGCAAGGTGTACGGCGCGTCCAACGGCGGGTCGCGCATTCAGTTGCGCGCCACGCAGGATAGCTGGCTGCAAGTGCGCGATCGTTCCGGCGAAATCCTGTTCACCCGCACGCTCAAGCCGGGGGAAGTCTACCGCGTTCCCGACCGGCCGGGTTTGCGGGTGCGCACCGGCAACGCCGGCGGTCTGACCGTCATCACCGACGGCGTGCCGGGCGCGCCGATGGGCGCGGTGGGGCAGGTGTTGCGCGACGTCCCGCTGGACTCGCCTTCGCTTAGCGGTGCTACAAATTAAAGTGCTTGGCGTATTGATCGAGGGACGGCGATGAGCGGTTTGCGCGCCTATCGGCAGATTCACCGCCGCAAGTCGCGGCTGATTCATGTCGGCAAAGTGCCGGTGGGCGGCGATTCGCCGATCTCCGTGCAGTCGATGACCAACACTCCGACCGCCGACGTCAAGGCGACGGTGGAGCAGATCCAGGCGATGGAGCGGGTGGGGGCGGACATCGTCCGGGTTTCGTGCCCCGATCAGGAATCGTCGTTGGCGCTGAAGGATATCGTCCGCCAAGTGTCGGTTCCCGTCGTCGCGGACATCCATTTCCACTATAAGCGCGCCATCGAGGCGGCGCAGAACGGCGCCGCTTGCCTGCGCATCAACCCCGGCAACATCGGCTCGGCCGACCGGGTGCGCGAGGTGGTGCAGGCGGCCAAGGATTACGGCTGTTCGATGCGCATCGGCGTCAACGCCGGCTCGCTGGAGAGGGACTTGCTGGAAAAATACGGCGAGCCCTGCCCGGAAGCGATGGTGGAAAGCGCGCTCAACCATGCGCGCATTCTGGAAGACCACGACTTCTTTGAATTTAAGATCTCCGTCAAAGCCTCCGACGTTTTCCTGGCGGTCGCCGCCTATCAGGGATTGGCGGAGGCGTGCGACTATCCTTTGCATATCGGCGTCACCGAAGCGGGCGGCCTGCGCGCCGGCACGGTGAAGTCCTCGGTGGGGCTGGGCATGCTGCTGTGGAGCGGCATCGGCGACACGCTGCGCGTCTCGTTGTCCGCCGACCCGACCGAGGAAGTGCTGGTGGGTTTCGACCTGCTGAAGTCGCTGGGTCTGCGCTCGCGCGGGGTGACGGTGATTTCCTGCCCCAGTTGCGCCCGGCAGAACTTCGACGTCATCAAGACGGTGGAGGCGCTGGAAAAGCGGCTGGCGCACATCACCACGCCCTTGACCCTGTCGGTGATCGGCTGCGTCGTCAACGGCCCCGGCGAAGCGCGGGAAACCATGCTGGGCTTGACCGGCGGCGGCAATAACACCCATCAGGTTTATGTCGCCGGGCTGCCCGACCATCGGCTGAAGGATGGCGACATCGTCGAGCATCTGGCGGAAATGGTGGAGAACAAGGTCGCTGAGATCGAAGCCGCCAAGGCGGCGGCCGGCGGCTGAGGCCGGCGGCGGGTGCCGGTTTCCTCGCTCGCCGTCGTCGGCGTCAACCATCGCACGGCGTCGGGGGCGTTGCGCGAGCGGCTAGCCGCGGAGGAGACCGAGGCGCCGCTGATCCTCGCCCGACTCAAGCTGCTGGGCCTGCGCGACGCTTTGTGGCTATCCACCTGCGACCGTTCGGAAGTTTGGCTGGGCGGCGCCGACGAACGCGCCATTCTGACCGCCTTCGACTTTCTGGCGGAACGGGCGGGGACGCCGGCCGACGATCTGGAGGCCGAGTCGGTCAACCTGCGCGGCGCCGCGGCGTTGCGCCATGTCTTCGCCGTCGCCGCTTCGCTGGAAAGTCAGATCGTCGGCGAGCCGCACATCCTGGGTCAGGTTAAAACCGCGCATCGCCAAGCGGTTGAAGCGGGTTTATGCGGGCCGGGGCTGGAAGGCGCGTTGCAGGCGGCTTACGCCGCCGCCAAGCGGGCGCGCAGCGAAACCGCGCTGGCGGAGGGCGCCACTTCCATCGTCGCCGCCGCGGTGCAGGTGGCGCG
>CALGOL010000428.1 GCA_937960755.1 uncultured Azospirillum sp. | reverse complement strand
TCGTCGGCCGCACCACGTCGCCGGCCGCCGTATGCGGGGCGTACGCCTTGCGCCCGGCGTGGAAAGCGACGCCGTCGCCCTGCGCGCCGACGTGGTCGATGGTCAGCACGGCGGTTTCTTCGCGGCGGCGGGAAGCCGGGGCGCGGCGACGGGAAGGCGGCATTGGATCGAACTTTCAGGCAGTCGGGCAGGGTTGGCGGCGTCAAGTGAACAGGGTGAGCACGCCGGTATAGCCGTACATGCGGGCGTTGGAAATCTCCCCCGACGCAAAATAACCCGCCAGCGGCAGATCGCCCAACTCTTCGCGGATGATCGCCAATTCGTCGCCGTCGGCGCCGAAGGTGTTGCGACCGCGCGCCAGACAGGTGACGTACAGCCCGCCCTTCGGCGCGCCGCCGGCCCGCTTCTTCAGCTTCGCCAGCATGCGGCGCAAATCGGTTTCCGCCGCTTCCTGGTCGCGGCGGACGAACATCAGGCTTTGGCCGTCCTCCACCCGCTCGCCGATGGCGACCCAGCCATGGTTGGGATCGATGCCCACCAGATTGCGCACCAGAAAATCGCCGGTGTCGGCCCCGGTCACCGGCAAGGCGGCGTGAATGACATGGCCGATGTGGCGCAGGTCGCGCGCCATTTCCGGGCCGATGTCCTCCTTCAGCACTTCCAGCGCCGGGCGGCCGTCGATTTCAATCAGCACGTTTTCTTGGCAAGAAGTTATCCTGCGGCGCGGCCCGATGGGAACGCAGCCCTGGCTCAAGCCCACCATCACCCCGGCGCCCTGGCTGAAGAACACGCCGGAGACGCCGCCTTCCGCCACCGGCCCCGATGGCATGACGGCGGTGGAGCCCGGTATGGTCGCCTGCGGATAGGCCCCGCGCGACGAGGTCAGGCCGCCGACGACAAAGGCGCCGAGATTGTCCGACAGCGCCGACAGCAGGTGCGGCAGCTTTTCACAGCGCGGATCGGCGTGGATATAGGCGATGGGGCCGCCGTTGCGGTCAAGCCAGCCGCCCGCCGCCCGCGCCAAGGGCGCCGTGTCTTCCGTCAGCATCGGGAACAGGCGGTAGGCTTCGGCGGGAAGCTGCGCCGCCAGCACCGCCACCGCCGGCTTGTCGAACAACTCGCCGTCGCTCTTGCCGCCGGCCCCGCCCAACACGCCGACCCCCACCGAGCCGGCCCAATCGCGAATCCCGGTGGCGGCGCGCAGCAAGGTGACGATGGCGGCCATATCGCCGGCCAGCGAATCGGCGACATAGACGAAGCCGAGGTTGCAGCCGTCCACCGGTCCCAGCCGGTCAAGACAGGCTTTGGTCGCCGCCTCCCAGTCATGGCCGGCGGCGGCGGCGGCGGCGAAGCGGGTGCGGGCGGCGAGAGCGGCGTGATCGTCGGTCATGACTTCAGGTTCCTTTCGCCGCGACGGCGTCTAGCAGGCGGGCGGCCATGGGGGCGAGACCCGCGACGATCCGCCGGACCCCGGCGGCGTTGGGATGAATGCCGTCGCCCTGGTTCAGCGTCGGATCGGCGGCGACCCCGTCAAGAAAAAAGGGGTATAGCGGAATGTTATGGCGTTCCGCCAGTTCCGGGTAAAGCGCGTCGAAGCGCCGCACGTAGTCCGACCCCAGACTGGGCGACGCCTTCATCCCCGCCAGCAGCGCCGGAACGCCCGCGGCGGCGAGCTTGGTCAAGACGGCGTCGAGGTTGGTCTTGGCGGTTTCCGGCGGCAGGCCGCGCAACATGTCGTTGGCCCCCAGCGCCACCAAGGCGGCGTCGGGCTTGTCGGCAAGCGCCCAATCCAGCCGCGCCAAGCCGCCCGCCGTGGTGTCGCCCGACACCCCGGCGTTCACCACTTCGACGTTATAGCCTTGCGCGACCAGCGCGGCCTGCAATTGGGGAACCAGCCCTTCCCCGGCCCCCAGCCCCCAGCCGGCGGTCAGGCTGTCGCCCAGCGCCAGCAGCTTTAAACGACGTTTTCCCATGCCGTTCCTTTCAGCTTGCGCCAGCGCGGCGACCGGCGTCAAAGCCAGAGCCGCCGCGACCGAGAGCAGGCCGGCGTTGAAACGGCGTCTTGCATCGCCATATGGCGTTAACGTCCCGGCAAACCACCGGCGGTCGCGATCCAACCTTTTTTTCGGCGGAACCTGTTTCATGGCGCCTTTCCAAACGGCTCAATTATCCGCCCCCGCTCCGGCCCCCTTGGTCGACCTTCAGGACGTGGTGGTCAATCTGGCGAGCGCGGCGGGAACCGTCAACGTCTTGCGCGGCCTTAATCTCACCGCCGATCCGGGCGAGCGGCTGGGGGTGGTGGGGCCGTCCGGCTCCGGCAAGACCACCATGCTGATGGTGATGGCGGGATTGGAGCGGGCGACCTCCGGCCGCATCGTCATGGCGGGCGAAGATTTGGCCCCGATGAGCGAGGACCAGTTGGCGAATTTCCGCCTGCGCCGACTGGGTATCGTCTTTCAGTCCTTTCACCTCATCCCCACCATGACGGCGCTGGAGAACGTCGCGATGCCGCTGGAGTTCGCCGGCGCCGCCGACGCCTTCGACCGCGCCGCGCAGGCGCTGGAGCAGGTGGGCCTCGGCCACCGACTGACCCATTATCCCGGCCAGATGTCGGGCGGCGAACAGCAGCGCGTCGCGGTGGCCCGCGCCTTCGTCGGCGAGCCCGACCTGTTGCTGGCCGACGAGCCCACCGGCAACCTCGACGCCGCCACCGGCGACGTGGTGATTGACCTGCTATTCGACATGGCGGCGCGGCACGGCTCGACCCTGGTGCTCATCACCCACGACGAAAAGCTGGCGGCGCGCTGCGACCGCAAGGTGACGATCCGCGACGGCCGGGTCGTCGACGACGGCCGCATCCGGCTGGAGGCGGCGCAATGAGCGGCGGCGGTCAAGTGAATGGCGACGTAAAAGCCCTCTCCCCCCTGGGGAGAGGGTTGGGTGAGGGGGAAAACGCCGCAGCGACTGAAATTATCCTCAAACCCGCCCCCTCACCCGGAGGCTCCGCCTCCGACCTCTCCCCAGGGGGGAGAGGTTTTCATCCGCCGCTCGCCGGCCTAGCCCTCGCCTGGCGGTTGGCGCGGCGGGAGCTGCGCGGCGGCGTCAAGGGCTTTCGCATCTTCATCGCCTGTCTGGCGCTGAGATCGGAAGAGCACACGTCTGAACTCCAGTCACCTTGTAATCTC
>CALGOL010000427.1 GCA_937960755.1 uncultured Azospirillum sp. | reverse complement strand
GGCTGAAGCCGTCGGCGTGCGCGCCGCGCTGCGCGCCATGGGCGGCGGCGTCGGCCCGCGACTGCTCGGGCTGATTCTGCTGTTCAGCACCATCGTCGCGCTGCTGTCCACGGTGGTGCAGCTCTACGCCGACTACCGCCGCGACGTCGGCGCCATTCACGGCCGGCTCGACGAAATCGGTCATGGCTATGTCGACAGCCTCGCCACCGCCCTATGGCACGTCAACACCGACCTGTTGCGGGTGCAGATGGAAGGCATCATGCGCCTGCCCGACATGCGCGGGCTGGAGGTGGCGGAAGTGACCGAAGGCATCGCCAAGCCTTTGGTGCTGACGGCGGGCGCGCCGATCGGGTCGGGCGCGCTGACCCGCGATTTTCCGCTGGTCTACGCCGACCGCGGTCTTTTGCGCGTCATCGGCCGACTGCGGGCGGAGGCGACCCTGGACGCGGTCTATGATCGATTGTTCGATAAGGCGCTGGTGATTCTGGCGACCCAATCGGTGAAGACGTTCCTGGTGTCGCTGTTCACGCTTTACATCGTTCACCGTCTGGTGACGCGGCACCTGATCGCCATATCGGCCTTTCTGGACCGGTTCGACCTGCGACGGACGAAAGAACCCTTGGCGTTGCGCCGCACCCGCCCAAACCGCACCGACGAATTGGATCGGGTGGTGACGTCCTTCAACGCCATGAGCGACAGCCTGCGCGCCAATTATGAAGAGTTGTTGGAGGCGCACGCCGCCATGGCCCGCGACTACGCCGCCAGACGCCGGGCGGAGGAGGAGGTGATTCGCCTCAACACCCGGCTTGAACAGCAGGTGCGCCAGCGCACCGCCGAACTGGAGACGGCGAACCGCGAACTGCGCTCGTTCTCCTATTCAGTGTCCCACGATTTGCGGGCGCCGTTGCGACGCATCGAAGGCTTCGGCCGCATCCTGGCGGACGACTACGCCGACCGGCTCGACGACAAGGGCCGGCATTATCTGGGCCGCATCCGCCGCGGCGCGCATGACATGTCGGAAATGATCGACGCCTATCTGACGCTCAGCCGGGCGACCCAGGGCGAGTTGACGCTGCAAACCATCGATCTGTCCGCCCTCGCCAGGGAAATCATCGACGGCCTGCGGGAGAAAGACCCGGAACGCGCCGTCGCCGTGACCCTGGCCGAAGGACTGACGGAAGAGGGCGACCGCCGGCTGCTGCGCCAAGCGCTGGCCAACCTGCTGGACAACGCCTGGAAATACACCGCCAAAACCCAAGCGCCGGCCATCGAGGTCGGCGCGCAGGAAATCGACGGACGACGCGCCTTTTTCGTGCGCGACAACGGCGCCGGCTTCGACATGGCGGAGGCGGGGGAGTTGTTCGCGCCATTCCGCCGGCTGCACCGGACGGAAGAATTTGAAGGCGTCGGCATCGGGCTGGCGACGGTGCGCAGCGTGATCGCCCGGCATGGCGGCCGCATCTGGGCCGACGCCGCCCCCGGCCTTGGCGCCGCATTTTACTTTACGCTGTGGGAAACGGAGTCCAGCGCATGAACCGGCGAACCATCTTGTTGGTCGAAGACAGCGAAGACGACACCGAATTAGCCTGCTACGCGCTGGCGAAATGCCGCGTGCCGGTGAACGTCGTGGCGCTGCGCACCGGCGAAGCGGCGCTGGAGTATCTCGCCCAGGCGGCGGAAGGCGTCGAAGCGAAGCCGCGCCCCGATCTGGTGCTGCTGGATCTTCAGCTTCCCGGCATTTCCGGGCTGGAGGTGCTGCGGCGCATGCGCGCCAAGCCCGACATCCGCCGCACGCTGGTGGTGATGCTGACGACGTCCGACGACGATCAGGACATCTGCGCGTCCTATGATCTTGGCGTCAACAGCTACATCCGCAAGCCGGTGGAGCTGGGGGCGTTTTCGGCCGTGCTGGACGAGCTGAGCGCCTATTGGCTGGAAACCAACACCCGCCCGCCGCAGTGACGCTGCGCGACCGGCGACAAGGAGCCATGTATGGCCGGGTCGTTGAAACTACTGATCGTCGAAGATTCTGAAGACGACGCCGAATTGCTGGCGATGGAGATCGCCCGCGGCTTTCCCGACGTCGTTTGGACGCGGGTTGAGGCGCTGTCCGACGTGCGCCACGCCCTGGCGACGGAAGCCTGGGACATGGTGATTAGCGATTATCACATTCGCGCCGTCACCGCCGAACAAGTGCTGACGGTGGCGCAAGAATCCGGCAAAGATCTGCCGTTCATCATCGTGTCGGGCGTGGTGCAGGCCGAACAAGCGGTGGCGCTGCTGAAGCGCGGCGCGCACGACTTTCTCAATAAGGACCAGTTGGCCCGCCTCGTCCCGGCGATTGAACGGGAGCGGCGCGACGCGGCGCAGCGCGCCCAGCGCCGGGCGGCGGAAGAACGGGTGCGCATCTTGTCGGCGGCGGTGGAGCAAAGTCCGGTGTCGGTGGTCATCACCGACCGCAACGGCGTCATCAGCTACGTCAACCCGAAGTTTGAGCAGATGACCGGCTACGGCGCTACGGAAGCCGCCGGCCGGCCGCTGGATTTCACTTGCGTCTCCCCCGACGGGCATGAGCCGATGCGCGAGTTGTGGGAGACGCTGGGCCGCGGCGAACCGTGGCGCGGCGAGTTCTGCAACGAGCGGCGCGACGGCGAGGTGTTCTGGGAATACGCCACCATCTCGCCGCTGACCGGCGAGGACGGCGCCATCACCCATTTCGTCGCGGTGAAGGAAGACATCACCGTCCGCCGGTCCTATGAGGAGCAATTGCGGTGGCAGGCGCATTACGACGCGCTGACCGGTCTGCCGAATCGGCTGTTGATGTGCGACCGACTGGATCAGGCGGTGGCCGCCGCCCACCGTCACGGCGCGATGGCGGCCTTGCTTTACATCGACCTTGACCGCTTCAAGTCGGTCAACGACGCCCAAGGCCACGCCGCCGGCGACAAGCTGTTGAAAGAAGCGGCGTCGCGCTTGTGCGGTTGCGTGCGCGAAACCGACACCGTGTCGCGGCTGGGCGGCGACGAGTTCGTCATCATCCTGCCCGACATCACCGACCGCCACGCGGCGCAGCGCGCCGCCGACCGCGTCATCGCGGCGTTCTCCCAGCCGTTCCGCATCGACGGGCAGGAGCATTTCATCACCGCCAGCATCGGCGTCACGCTCTATCCCGCCGACAGCAGCGACCGACAGACGCTGGTGCATAACGCCGACCTCGCCATGTACAAAGCCAAGGAGCGGGGCCGCAACAGCTACCATTTCTTCACCGCCCAGATTGACCAGGAAAGCCAAGAGCGTCTGACGCTCGAAGCCAAGCTGCGCGGCGCCGCCGGCCGCGGCGAGTTGGCGCTGCACTATCAGCCGATCATCGACCTGCAAAGCGGCGTCCCCGCCGGGTTTGAAGCCTTGATGCGCTGGCGTCAGGCCGATGGCCGTTATTGCCCGCCCGACCAGTTCATCCCGGTGGCGGAAGATCTGGGGATGATCGGCGAATTGGGCGATTGGGCGTTGCGCGTCGCCGTCGCCGACCTGGCGGCGCTGTCGGACGGCGACGACGGCGTTCGGGTGGCGGTGAACGTCTCACCGCACCAATTGCGCGTCGCCGACTTCGCCGAGCAGGTGATCCGCCTGCTGCAAGAAGCCCGCGTCGCGCCTGAACGGCTGGAATTGGAAGTGACCGAAAGCGTGCTGCTGGAGGATCAGGCGGAAACCGCCGCCAATCTCAACGCGCTGTGCAATCACGGCGTTCGGCTTTCCATCGACGATTTCGGCACCGGCTATTCCTCCTTGCGCTATTTGCAGCGGTTTCCGTTCAGCACGTTGAAAATCGACCGCTCCTTCGTCAGCTCGACGCCGGATCTCCCCACCTCGCGCCGTCTGGTGGAGACCATCGTCATCATGGCGCACGGCATGGGGCTGGACGTGGTGGCGGAAGGGGTGGAGACGCCGGAACAATTGACGTGGCTGCACGCCCGCGGCTGCGACATGGCGCAGGGCTTTCTTTACGACCGCGCCCGGCCGCTGTCGGAAATCGTCGCGCGGCGCCGCACCCGGATCGTGCGCGGCGTTTCGGCCGCCGTCACGACGGAGCCATGACCCGC
>CALGOL010000426.1 GCA_937960755.1 uncultured Azospirillum sp. | reverse complement strand
CCCCGGCCCGCAAGCCGGCGACCCGCGTTTCCCAGCAGAAGGCCCCGGCCGCCGCTCAGACCGTGCCGGGCCGCAAGCCGAAGGCGGCGTGACACACGGGGCGACTCGCCGCCTCAATAAAAAAGGCCGCCTGACAGCAATGTCGAGGCGGCTTTTTTTTGGCTGAATTCGCTTTAGATCGTGATGACGGCCTATGGCGGAGTTTTTCAAAGATCATTGCGCTTTCTGGTGCTGCTCGCAAAGGCGAACGCCCCGCTCTCCGATCCGGCCTCAATGCGGCCATCGCATCTGAATCCTTGGCGGCCGCCCCTGCTTAACGCAAATTGGGCCGATACCAATGAGCGCATTCGCGGGCAATTAAGTTTTGGTCCGAGACAGGAGGTGCTCAATGATCGTGACGATTGGCGCAACGCGGGTGACGTTTCCCAAAAGCTTCGAGAAATGGCTCATTCCCGCGCTCCCAGCAGTGACGTCGATGCAAATCATTGATGTCGACCTCTCCGAAGCGTTGGCGATCGACAACGATCACGTAAGTCGCAACGGAATGGCTTTTATTTTGCCGCTCAAACAGTGTTTGATCAGCCTCTACCTGAAAAATGGCGACCAAGAATATATAAAGAACTCAATCTATTGTTATAGTAATTTTAAAGACTTATTGATTGCTTCTGAAAAAGAAGCGGCTGAAAACGTCGCAAACTTGGCGCGTTCCGTTCTCCAAAATGGTTATCCCTTTGGGGATGAATACATTGTCGTGGCGCGCGCGGCGGATCGCCCAGGCCCCGCCGTTTTGGTTGACGGCAAACACCGCGCCGCAATTCTTACCCAACATGGCATGGCTCGGCAGCCCTGCGTTGAGCTAAAAATCAATTCCAGACTTCCTCTTTTTTCTTGGCTCAATTCGCCTTAGGCGGCAGTGACGACCGATGACAGAATTCGTCACGCTTTGATGCAGCCTCCATGGGACGCGGCGCTTGCTTGGCGTGACTTCGCCGCCAAACACCGCGGCAACGGCCTGAGATGGTTTCATCTCAACCACCTCAAGCACGCCCTGACCCCGGCTCCGGCCTCAATGCGGCCATCGGTCACCAATCTTTGACTGCTATTCTTGCTTAACGCGAATAGAGCCTTTTTTATGTTGAATCAGCGTCGACGTCAGCTTTGCGCCGGGGCGTCGCGGATGGCGTGGTAGCGCTGAATCACCCAATCCAGATGCTCCGCCACCGCCGCCGCCGCCTTATCGGGATCGCGGGCGGCGATGCCGTCAAAAATCGCCCGGTGATGCCCCAGGATCAGATCGCGCTGTCCGTCGACAAACGGCTTGGCGGTGTCGATCACCACCATGCTGTCGAGAATGTCGCGGATGGTGGAGAAAATGTGCAGATAAACCGGACTGCACGCCGCCCGCGCGATCTGAACATGAAAGTCCATGTCGTCGTCGGCCTGCTTTTGCGGGTCGGTGGTCGATCCCAGCGTCTCCAGCACGGTTTTCAGTTCGCTCAACTGTTCCGGCGTCGCCCGTTCAGCGGCGCGCCGCGCCGCCCAGGTTTCCAGCGCCATGCGGATGTCGGCGAGGTCGTACAGATTGTTGACCGTGGATTTGACCATGGTGCTTAAGGCCGCGTCCATCGCCCCGGTGGACGAGACCACCCGCGTGCCGCCGCCTTGCACGGCGGTTAGAAAACCCTGGGTTTTCAGCCGTTGCAGCGCTGCGCGCACCGAAACCCGACTGACCCCCAACTGTTCCGCCATCTGACGTTCGCCGGGCAAGCGTTGCCCCGGCACAAGATCGCCTTTGGCGATGCGTTGCAAAAGCTGCTCGGCCACCCAATCCGACACGCGGCGCGACGCTTCGGGTTGTGGTTCTTGAGCAGGGGAGGCGGGAGCGCCGGAGTGCTGCGTCATGTTCACTCGCTCATTAGCATTATCGTAACGGGTATCCGAGCTTGGGCGGCGCGTCAATGGCGGCTTTCAATAATCCGTCATGCAAAAGCCGCTCAGAAAATAAGGTGATATGGCGCTGCGCCGACTTGGCGGCGGATTGAAGTTACGTTAACCCGCGGCGATATAATTTTATCAACGACGCGGCGCGATGCGGGTGAGGCGCGCTTGTTTCCCTGACGGAACTTAAATTGTTCAAACGCCAAGCAAAATATCGGGTGATCGGGCTAGCTGCGGCGGTCGCGCTGGCGGGGATCGGCCACGCTGCGGCGCAAACCCGGCTGGAACGCACGGAGCCGGGGCATCTGACGCCCGTGCCGCCTGGCGGTTACGAGTTGCCGTTGGCCCCGCCGGTGATGCGCTATCCCCTGCCGCCGCAATGGGTGGTCATCAACTCCAAACAGGATTGGCGCAAGTTCGGCGGCAAGATGAACAAGAAGCTGTCGGACGCCTGCGCCATGGGGCAGTTCAGCGAACGCCTGCGCATGCGTTTTCGCGCGGTGTTCCAGCGCGACGTTTTCGGCGTGGCGTTCGGCCATGGGCTCAATCTCAGCGATCCGAAAAAACTGGCCGACCGCAAGATGATCTATCTGTTCCGCAACGGCGACAGCACGGCGTGCCAAGTGATGGAGATGACCAACCGCGACGCCCAGTTGCTGGCGGAAGAGGAGGGGACGGCCCCGCCTCTACTGCCCGGCCCCGACGGCCGCGTCGCCCAAGACCCGGCGAAACGACGCTATTAACTGCGCGTCCACTTCATCCATCGTCACCAGATGGCCTAAGGCCACCATCGAGGTCACGCCGAACTGATTGATGCCGCACGGCACGATGCCGGTGAAATGGCTGAGGTCCGGTTCGACATTGAGCGCGACGCCGTGAAAGCTGACCCAGTGGCGCACTCGCACGCCGATCGCGGCGATCTTGTCTTCCTGACCCGCCAAGCCGCCGTAAGCGCGCTTGTCCACCCAGATGCCGACGCGGCCTTCCCGCCGTTCGCCCTTGATGTTGAACGCCGCCAGCGTGTCGATCAGCCATTCCTCAAGATCATGCACATAGCGCCGCACGTCGGCGCCGCGGCGCTTGAGGTCGAGCATGACGTAAGCCACCCGCTGCCCCGGCCCGTGATAGGTGTACTGGCCGCCGCGGCCGGCGCGATAGACCGGGAAGCGGCCAGCGTCGAGCAGGTCTTCATCCCGCGCGCTGGTGCCGGCGGTGTAGAGCGGCGGATGCTCCAGCAGCCACACCAATTCCGGCGCGGTTCCTGCGCGTATCGCCGCGACGCGGGCGTCCATTTCCGCCATGGCTTGATCGTAAGGGACGGGTTCGTCGCTGATGCGCCACTCGACGCCGGCGGGCGCAGCGACTGCGGCGGCGGGGGCGGTTTCGTCGGCGAAGGAATGCGTCATTTTCTTTTCGTCGGTTGGATATGGCGGCTTGAAAAGCCCGGAATGATCGGTTATACCCCGCGCACTCCGAACGCAAGAACGGAAGTTAACCCCATCATGACGTGCGGTCGTGGCGGAATTGGTAGACGCGCAGCGTTGAGGTCGCTGTGGCCGAAAGGCCGTGGAAGTTCGAGTCTTCTCGACCGCACCATGATTTAGGGGTTATGCAAAAAGACGACGCCCTGCAAACGCGGGCCAGTCGCAGCGTCGGGGCGGTTATTGCATGCTCAATGTCCTGATCGTCGAAGACACCGCGACATTCCGCATGATGGTTCGCCAGCAATTGCTGGCGATGGGCATGGCGAAAGTCTATGTCGCTTCCGACGGCGCCGAAGCGCTGCAAATTCTAAAGAACAACAAAGACATTGATCTGATCGTCAGCGATTGGCACATGGCGCCGATGGACGGTCTGACGTTCTGCGGCATGGTGCAGCAGACGCCGGCGCTGCGCGGCCGTCAAATCCCCGTCGTGTTCATGACCGCCGATTCCAAGCTGGCGGATGAGGATAAACGGGCAAAAGTGCTGGCGGCTTCCAGCCATCTGGGCATTATCGCTATTCTGCCCAAACCCTTCAGCGCGGAGCAATTGCGCAACGCGCTGTCGGCGGGATGCGGACTGGTGCTTTAAGCCTTCGCCATGGGCGGGGCGTCCATCACGATGCGCGTGCGCGCCGGCAGATCGGCGCGGGTCAGCGCTTTAATGACGGAAGGCGAGGGGTTGCGCAGCACAAGATCGCCGCCAAATTCCGCCGCGCGGTTGGCGACGACGAATAGCGCGCCAATGGCTGTCGAATCGATGAAGGTGACATAGCGCAAATCCAGCATGACGGCAGGATGCGCGCCAAAGTCCCAACCAGCGACAATGTCGTGAATTTTTCCCACATCCGCATAAACGAAGCGGCCGGTCAGCGTGACCATCGGCCCGTCTGAGGTATGGCCAAAGGCGTATTCCATCTCCGGGCCTTCTCAGGTTGGGAAATTGCTTAATTGAGCGGCATCCTAGGGGAAGGCGCCGCATTGGACAAGGTCATTAATTTAAATTTAAATAAAATTTATATGCAAATTCTATCATTCGACGTTTTCCGTCAGAGCGCTGTTGCAGCGCCGCCCGGCGCCGGGTTACAAGATGCGGGAGAGAAAACGTCCGCGTAGCTCAGCAGGATAGAGCACAGGATTCCTAGTTGGTTTAATTGGGCGTTGCGCGCGGAAACGGCGTAACGGAACCGCTCAAAGTCGGGGAAAGCTGGGGCGTTCATGCGCCTTGCCGATCCCGAGCCAAGCCCCGGCGACGGGGAAGGTGTAGAGACTGGACGGGCGGCGCCTACGGGCTTTCATCAGCCTAGGGCGAAGGGACAGTCCAGACCACGAACGCCCCGGCGGGATTTCCGGCGGGCGCGGCGGCGAAAGCCGAAGTGGCATGAATCCTGGGGCCGTGGGTTCGAATCCCGCCGCGGACACCATCTCTCCTTTATCCTTGTATCCTTACGACATGGATATGGCGACCCGCCGCGCCGCATTTTGCATGCATGTGTATGCAATTATAAGTATATTTCACTCATAATTAATCATGTGTTATT
>CALGOL010000425.1 GCA_937960755.1 uncultured Azospirillum sp. | reverse complement strand
CGGCGCCGCGGCGGCGCATTACCTCAAGCGCTTCGCGCCTGATCTCGACGTCACGCTGATCGAAGCCAATCCCAAGCATTACACCTGCTTCATGAGCAATGAAGTGGTGGTCGGCCTGCGCGATATGGAGAACATCGCCGTCGGCTACGACGGGCTGAAAAAGGCCGGCGTCAACGTGGTGTTCGACTTCGTCACCGGCGTCGACGGCGCCGCCAAGAAGATCGTCACCAAGGGCGGCCAAAGCTTCGCTTACGACCGCTGCATCGTCGCCCCCGGCATCGAATTGAAGTTCGGCGCCATTCCGGGCTATTCGGCGGAAGCGGCGGAAATCCTGCCCCACGCCTATAAGGCCGGGCCGCAAACCTTGTTGCTGAAGCAGCAGTTGGAGGCGATGCCGGACGGCGGCACCTTCTTGATGGTGGCGCCGCCCAACCCGTTCCGCTGCCCGCCCGGTCCGTACGAGCGCGCCAGCTTGGTCGCCGACTATTTCAAGCGCCACAAGCCGAAGTCCAAGGTGGTGATCCTCGATCCCAAGGACGCTTTTTCTAAGCAGAAGCTGTTTGAGGAAGCCTGGACCAAGAACTTCGGCTACGGCACCCCCAATTCGATGATTACCTGGGTGTCGGGCAAGCAGGGCGGCGCGGTGACGGAAATCGACGTCGCCAGCAAGTCGGTGCTGGCGGGCGCCGGCAATTTCAAGGGCGACGTGGTCAACGTCATCCCGCCGCAATCGGCCGGCAAGATCGCGCTGGACGCCGGTCTGGCGGACAAGGGCTGGGCGGTGGTCGACACCCGCACGTTTGAGAGCAAGGCGGTTCCGGGCGTGCATGTCGTCGGCGACGCTTCCGTTGCGACCGCCATGCCGAAGTCGGGCTACGCCGCCACCTCCCAAGCCAAGGCGGCCGCCGCCGCGGTGATCCAGTTGCTGAAGGGCGGGACGGTGGCGCCGACCACGCTCATCAACACCTGCTATTCCTTCGTCGATAAGGACTATTGCTTCTCCATCGTCGGGGTTTATCAGGCCAACGCCGACGGCACGGCCTTGCCGGAACTGCCGGACTCGGGCGGCATTTCGCCGTTGGGCCAGAGCGAGGACTACCGGATGCGCGAAGCGCGCTACGCCCATTCGTGGTTCGACAACATCGTGAAAGATAGCTGGGGCTGACGCTCCGTCCGCCCCGTTAGCCGCGGCTAGCGGGGCGATTTCACTTCTTGGCGGGAGTTGCTTGCATGTTCAGCCGCTTGCGGGGCTGGATGACGGGTCCGCGCGCCCTGTGGGGCGGCGGCGTCACCCTGATTTTGGTCGGCGTCGGGCTGGCCGCCGGTTTCGTCGGCGGCTTCAGCGTGTTTTCCGACTACACCAACCGTTTGGAGTTCTGCATCTCCTGCCACGAGATGGAGACCGGGCCTTACGCCGAATACAAAAAAAGCATCCATTACAACAACCGCACCGGCGTGCGAGCGGAGTGCAAGGATTGCCATGTGCCGAAGGAGTTCGGCCCCAAACTGGTGGCCAAAGTCGTCGCCAGCAAGGACGTCTATCATCACCTGATGGGCACGATCGACTCGCCGGAAAAGTTTGAAGAACACCGGCTGGCGATGGCGCAACGGGTGTGGGCGCAGATGGAGGCGACCGGATCCCGCGAATGCCGCAACTGCCACAACTTCCAAGCCATGGACCTGAACGAGCAAGGCCGGCGCGCCAAGGCCAAGCACCCCAAGGCGATGGAGGATTCCAAGCACTGCATCCAGTGTCACAAGGGCATCGTTCACGAACTGCCCAAGGGCTACGACCCTAACGGCTGAGCGGGAGAACGGACGATGTCGTCAATATTGAATTTTGACCGTCATTCCGGCGAAGGCCGGAATCCAGAGCATCCCCGCGACCTGTCCGAATCGCTCTGGACCCCGGCCTTCGCCGGGGTGACGAAGCGAGGTGATGCGCTGGAAATAGGCCCAAGCCTAAGCAAGTGGAAGAGGGTTCTAAAGGCCCTCCTCCTCCCTCTCCTCTTGCTGGCCGCGTCCCCGGCGATGGCGGAGGAGCTGGCGGAAATCGCGCGGGGCGGAAGGCTCTACGACAACCATCATTTAGAACTGCACGAACGCGCTCGGCGGATTTCCCATCTCGCCGCCGCCAAGGTGACGGGGGCGGCTGGCGGCGTGGTCAATCGCTGCGTCGAATGCCACGGCTGGGATTACAAAGGCCAAGACGGCGCGACGCCGACCCCGGCCAAGGGCTTAACGCGGCTCGACGGCGGCGACCCCGCCTTGGTGATCGCCGCGCTCGGCGACAAGAACCATAATTACACGGCCGTGCTGGAACCGGAGGACATCGAGGCGCTGGCCCAGTTCGTCGCCCGCGGCCAGATCGACATGACCGCGTTCATCGACGCGAAATCCGGCCAAATCGATGGCGAACCAGCCCGCGGCGCGGTGATTTATCAGACCATCTGCGCCGGCTGTCACGGCGCCGACGGCCAGTTGAACGACAACATGCCGCCGCTTGGCGACTTCGCCCGCGCCAATCCGCACCACGCCATGCATTCGATGCTGAACGGCCATCCCGGCGGCGCGATGCCGGCGTTGCGCGCCATCGCCGCCACCCAATTGGCCGACACCCTGGCCTATATCCAGACCCTGCCCAGCCGCTATGTCGTAGCGTCAGTAGTGCGCGGCGGGCGGCTCTACGACAATTGGATGAAGGAGACCGGGCGTTCCGCCCCCGACGGCGTCCACCCGCTGCACCCCGCCGCCAAAGAGGTCAAGCCGGCCGATTCCTGGCGCTGCGTCGAGTGTCACGGCTGGGATTACCAAGGGCTGCAAGGCGTCAAGGGCCTGCGGGCGATGGCCGGCGGCGCGCCCGCCGCGGCGCGCAAGGCGATCGAAGCGGAAGCGCACGGCTTCAGCCGGCGGCTGACCGAGCGGGACAAGACCGACCTCGCCCATTTCGTCGCGCTGGGTCAGGTGGACATGGCGGCCTTCATCGACAAGGCGAGCCAGAAGTTCAAGGGCGACCCGCCGGCCGGCGAGCCGTTCTACCACACCATTTGCGCCGGCTGTCACGGCGCCGACGGCAAGGCGATTCGCACCATGCCGCCGTTGGGCCGCATGGCGAACGAGAACCCGCAGCACGCGCTGCACAGCATCTACAACGGCCATCCCGGCGAAACCATGCCGCCGTTGCGGGCGATCCCCGACGAAGTGGTGAACGCCGTGTTGGCTTACGTCCAGACCCTGCCGACGCGCAAATGACGCCATGTTGGGTTGAAAATTCATGCCCTGAGCCCTTCTCCGTCACCCCGGCGAAGGCCGGGGTCCAGGGCAAATCAGGAAACTGTCTGAATCGCTCTGGATTCCGGCCTTCGCCGGAATGACGAAGGCCGCTTAAGGCGTTCGATGGAAAGAGCGTCAATGGAAACGCAAAGAATAAGCACGGGAGCGCAACCCTCATGAGCAGTAAAGACCCTGAAAACGCCGGCGGGCGGTCGCTGGTTCCGTCGAAAGCCTCGCGCCGG
>CALGOL010000424.1 GCA_937960755.1 uncultured Azospirillum sp. | reverse complement strand
TCCTCTCCTAAAATGCCGCATCATGTAGCGTTGAACAGCCCTGGGCGTTTGTGGCGCTCGCTATTCCACACTTGGATAAATCTTTTTAAATTACGATTCGCGACTCTTTTGATCTGCGGATTTAAATCTTTAGATTTTTGTAATTCGCGTATCAGATCCGCCGTACTTGTTAGTTTATGTCTGGCGGCGATACGTGGCGTGTCGCAGACCCAATCAACAATTTCTAGTCGAATTAAAACTTTTCTTCTTGCGAAGGGGGGTACAAGGGATAAGCCGTTCAGTTCAGGATCAAAGGTATCAGGGATTCGTTCATCATTAGGGGCGAGATCAATGTGAGTTGCTAAGTAGTTTCGGTGTCCGATACGACCGGAGTTAAGAACGGCGATCCTGTCCGCTCCGCCTTCATCGGCGATCCGGGCCGCCCTCAGCGCCGCAAGATAGCGCTCCCACCGTTGCGGCGTCGGGCGTACGTCGATTTCAAAATTTTGCCGAATGGCGCGCATGGAGGGAAAGCGCGGGTGATCCAGGGCGGCGGATAGTTCGGCGGGCAGAGGCATCGCATTCGGCGCATGAGTGAAAGAGCGTCACATCCTATCACGCGAAGCGGTTCCGTCCGCAAGCGCGAATTCGCATCTCCACCCCTAACCCAACAACCCTTTCAGCTTGTAAAGCGCTTCCAAGGCCGCGCGTGGCGTGAGGTCGTCGACGTCCAACGCCTTTAACGCCGCCTCGACGGCGCTTTCCCGCGCGACCTCCACCACCACCGGCGGCGGGGGCGGCGGCGGGGCCTGCTCCAAACGCTTCACCGCGGCGGAAAACAACGGCAAATCATCCGCCAGCTTGTGCGCCGCGGTGTTCTGGTCGCCGCTTTCCAGCAGCTTCAACACCTGCTCCGCCCGCGCCACCACCGCGCCCGGCAAGCCCGCCAGCCGGGCGACGTGAATGCCGTAAGACCGATCCGCCGCGCCGGCGCCGACCTCGTGCAAAAACACCACCTCGCCGCGCCATTCCTTGATGCGCATGGCGTGGCAGGCCAGATGCCCCAGCTTGCGCGCCAGCAGCGTCAACTCGTGGTAGTGGGTGGCGAACAGCCCGCGGCAGCGGTTGGCGTCATGCAGATGCTCAACGCAGGCCCAGGCGATGGACAAGCCGTCAAAGGTCGCGGTGCCGCGGCCGATCTCGTCCAATATCACCAAGGCCCGCGGGCCGGACTGATTAAGGATGCTCGCCGTCTCCACCATCTCCACCATGAAGGTGGACCGCCCGCGCGCCAGATCGTCCGCCGCACCAACCCTTGAAAACAGCCGGTCGACGACGCCGATATGGGCGCTTTCCGCCGGAACGAAACTCCCCATCTGCGCCAGCACCGCGATCAGCGCGTTCTGACGCAAGAAGGTCGATTTACCCGCCATGTTGGGGCCGGTCAGCAGCCACAGCCGTTGCTCGTCCGCCAGGCGGCAGTCGTTGGCGACGAAGGTCCCGGCTTGCGCGTCCTCCAGCGCCGCCTCCACCACCGGATGACGGCCGCCCTTGATGTCGAAGGCGAGCGTGTCGTCCACCTTGGGCCGGTTATAGCGCCGCTCCACCGCCA
>CALGOL010000423.1 GCA_937960755.1 uncultured Azospirillum sp. | reverse complement strand
CCCGAGCCGTCGTTGATCGTGGCGAGATCGAGATCGAGGTCGCCGTCGAGGTCCAAAGGCTGCGACGCCGCCGACCGGCCTAGAACAAGCGCCCGTGGCGCGCATCGCGCGCCTGCCGGGGCGGGCGCTCTCACCCCGGACGCAACAAATCGCGGCTCCACCGGAACCGTCGCCCAACACACCATCATACAACATGCGGAAGTCGTCGTTCTCTCGCCCGCCCCGCCGCCCGTCCCGCCAACGGCCGCAAGGCCGTTTAAGACGCTCACGCGCCCCTTGCGCGCGGGTCAGGCGATCCGTTACAGACCGTGCGGGCATTCTATACATTTTTCCTTGCAGCGCAACTGTGGATAAAATCGGCGCCCGACGCGGGATGCGCAAAACATCCCGCCGCCGCCCCAAGCAAAAACGGAGCAGCCATGTCGAAAACGCGCGAATTTCGTCTGCATGAACGCTTGGCGGCGGACAGCCTCGCCGTCGGCGTGCTTGATCTATGCCAGTTGCGGTTAATGAACAATTTCTTGTGGCCCTGGCTGATTTTGATCCCACAAATAGACGACGTCAGCGAAATCCACGATTTGTCGCCGGACGCGGCGGCGACTTTGGCGGCGGAAACCGCCGCGGCGTCGTTATGCCTGACCCGGCTGTTCGAGGTGGACAAAGTCAATGTCGGCGCGCTTGGCAACATCGTCCCGCAACTTCATATGCATGTCGTCGGCCGGCGGCGCGACGATCCGGCGTGGCCCGGCCCGGTGTGGGGCAGCGGTTTCGCCGAGCCTTATGATGACGCCCGGATGATGTCGGCATTAAGGCGGTTGCGGGAATATTTCGCCATGCCCGCCGATTAGGACTTGGCGTTACCCCTCGTCCACCCCGACCCTGGCGGCGGTGAAGGCGATTTTCAGCTTCGACAGGCTGGACGGCAAAGCGCCGCGCACGGCGAATTCCAGTTTTGACGCCACCAGTTCGGCGCGCTCCAGCGGCGTGCCGGGCAGAACCACGCCGAACACCAAGCCGTGCTGGCCGAAATCGCAGGCGAGATCGGTGTCGCGCAGGCTCTTGCGCACCGCAGCGCCGATGGCCGCCGCCAGCTCGTTGCGTTGCGCGGCGCTCAGCCGGCCGATACCCGCCGGACGAATGGTGATGGTGGAAGTCTCAAAGCCCAAGCGCTTGCCCAAGAGCGCCAAAAACTCCGCCTGACGGCCGATAAAGCCAGACGAGTAAAGCGAGCCGTCTTCAGTGTATAGCCGCTGGGCGTTGGCTTCGCGATACTGCTTGGCCTTGGCGAGCGCGGTGCCGATCCATTCGCACAGAATGCGAAAATTCTCCAAACCGTTGAGCGACATATCCATGAAGCCCAGGCTTTCGATCTTGACCATGCCGACGACTTCGCCGGTGTCGGCGCTCATCAGCGGCCCGGCCAACAACCCTTGACCTTGCAGAATGCGTTCGTCGTCAACCCGCGCGACGCACAAGAAGCGCTGACGCCCGACCACCGCCTCAAACATTTGTTGGGAATGGTCGAACCAGCGGGCGTAATCATCCTCATCCGACCAGCCTTCGTTGGTCACCGATTCCAGCACGTCGTTGTTCAGCAAGAACAGCGAAAATTTTTCCGGCTGCATCACCGTGCGGATCAAGTCGGCGACCCCCAGCATGATTTCGCCTTCATCCAGCTTATCAATGGCGCGCGCCGCCTGATACAGCGTGAACACCGTCTTTAACTGACCAGCGACGCGGGATTCCAGATTTTCCTTTACGTCCTTCAGCTTGCGATACGATGCGGCGATGGCCTCGGATTCTTTGCGCGCCATGGCCAAAGATTCGCGCAGCTCCTCGCGCTCGCGCAGATGGCGCATGCGCATTTCCCCCAGCACCACCGCCGCCACCAGCCAGAAGATCGGTTCGCGGGAAACGGCGTAGAGGTACTGGTAATAATCTTGCGAAACCACCTGTTCGGGAATATTGCCCAGCCGCAAAGCGATTGAGGCGGCGATTGCGGCCAACACCCCTTCGCTGGTGCCGTATTGCGCCGCCAGCACCAGCACGACGATCCAATAGGGATGGGGCTGCACCCCGTCGAACCTGTTCAGCGTCCCGTCGAGGTAATCAATGGCGAACAGCAGCAAAAAGAACAGCGCCAGTTCCAGCAAGGCGGACGGACGCAAGCCCAGCACGCGGCGCGGCTGCACGACAACGGCGTCGATTGCCCCCGCCTCGCCCCTATCGTCTGCGCCACGCCGCTGCGCAGCGCCATCCGCTCCAGCCAGCGGTGGCGATAGATCGGAAGAGCACACGTCTGAACTCCAGTCACCTTGTAATC
>CALGOL010000422.1 GCA_937960755.1 uncultured Azospirillum sp. | reverse complement strand
AAGGCGAAGCGACACCGACACGAAGTCGCTCTTCGCTCCAGGCTTCCTCGCCGGCCTGCTCCACCGACCGGAAGAAAGCGAAAAGTGGCGGATCGCGGCTAAGTGTCCACCAAGCTTTTTTCTGATTCGCTCCGATCTCGTGCCGTACTTGTTCATGACGGTGTTCAGGGCTCGCACCATTGCCTTGTCGAACTCGTTCACGGATTTAAACCTCAACCCGCGATTTGGTTCAGGTTTCGGCGCCGGAGAAGGTTTGGCGGGGAGCTTGCCGAGTTTTTTCAGCAGGTGGGTTGGCATTCGTTCTTCCGGATAGACCGGGGTGGGTTTTGGCGGGGCCTTAGGTTTCCGATTCTTTTCGCATTCAAGCGAAATGGATTCCGGTGGATATCCCTGTCGAATCGCTTCCGCCCTCGCACGATGCCGCCATTCCGGGTCGCCCCCGCCGTAGAAATAAATTCCCTTCCAGCCGCGAGTTCTGGCGGCGGCGACCATAATGCGAAGGTCTTCCTCGGTCGGCGGACCGGCACGATGGAGAACCATGTGGTCGCCGTAATCATAAAGCTGACCGTCGTTCGCCAGTTTGATACAAAGCCCGTCGTCGTCATGGCGGACGGTGTGCCCGAGACTCTTCCAGTATTCCTTCGCTTCCTTCAGGCCATAGGCGGAAGCGGGGTTGACCGACCTTGCGGCAAGAGCGACAGGTTTAGCGAAATATCTATGTTTTTTTATATATTTCTCCTTTTCACAAGGCTCGCCGCGCGACGCTGGCCTAAACCGCACGCCAAAACGCAAAAAAACCCCCGCTTGATTTGGTCAAGCGGGGGTTTTCGCTTTAAACCGCCGGAAGCTTAGACCGGGCGGCCTTCGTTCTTGTTGCGCACCGGACCCATGCGCTCCAAGCCCTGCTCCAGGGTGATTTCTTCAAACTTCGCGCCGTTGAACTCCTTCTTCGCCGTGTCGAAGATGTAGTCCAGCTTGCCGGCGACGTCCAACTTCTTCACATCGTTTTTGTCGATGCGCAGCAGTTCAAGGGTCTCATTGTAGACCATCGATTCGATGATCGGGAAAATGTACAACGTCGCGGCGCCGATCTTGATCTTCGCCTTCTTCGGGTAGTTGTCGCACCACAGGAAATAAATGCCCTCGGCGCTGAACTTCTCGCCCATCAGCTCGGTCAGCGGGACGATTTCTTCAAACGACAGCAAAAACGCCGTGAAGAAAGCAATGTCGGGCTGGCCTTCCAAAGCCACCGCCATCACCTGATCCGCCGCCAGATCCGGCGGGCGCTTTTCGCCGGCGATGATCTGCGCCAGCTTGACCGCCAGCGTGCCACGGAAACCGAAGCGGCCCGGCTTGGTGGTCTTGTCCTTCAAGACAGGGTTGAGCAGGCGTTCTTCCGCCTCAAGTGACGCAAAGGCCGTTTGGTCGATGGTGGTCATAGCGTGTTCCGTGCTTGTCGTATCTTGCAGGGGCGCCGCCCAGTCAGGCGGCGATTGAGCCGTTCCCAGCATCTTCAAATTATGCCTAAAAATCAAGCGGATTAAGAAATGCCTAAATAATATGCATGTTGATGACGCCAGCGGCGTTCGGCCCGCGCCGCCGCCGCGTCAGCGCAATTTTATGCCGCGACGCAGCAGAAATCAGCGCGCCCGCCGCCGTTCTGGGCCAACCGCAGGGGTGGGGC
>CALGOL010000421.1 GCA_937960755.1 uncultured Azospirillum sp. | reverse complement strand
CCCCGCGAAGGCGGGGGTCCACCTTATCAGCTAAGTGGTTGAAAAGGTGGATTCCCGCCTTCGCGGGAATGACGAAAAAGGGCGAAGATGCTGAGATGTGTGAATACTGTAGCCCTTGAAGCGGGGAGGGGCGCCGCCTTCGGGCGGCGGCGGAGTGCGCGTCTTTCCCCTTTGCGCGCTTCGTCGGGGGCTTAACCCCAAATCCCTCCCTTATCAGGGCGGGGCGCGCGCTTTTTAAGTCCTTTAATCCTCGCGTCCGCGTTCCTTTCCGTGGAGCCTCTCCGATGCTCATGAAACTTCTCGACCGATTGGAGGAGGTGATTATCGCCTTCCTGATCGGCGCGGCGACGCTCGTCATTTTCGTGTCGGTCGTCCATCGCTACTTAGTTGGTTTCCCGATTCCCGTCGTGCAAGACTACTTGCTGACTCTTAATTTGGCTTGGGCGCAGGAACTGTGCATCTACATGTTCGTGTGGATGGCGAAGTTCGGCGCCGCCTATGGCGTGCGCACCGGCATCCACGTCGGCGTCGACGTGCTGATTAACCGGCTGGACGCGCCGCTGCGCGCCAAGTTCGTCGTGTTCGGCCTGTTGGCGGGCGCTCTGTTCACCGGTTTGGTCGGCACCATGGGGGCGACCTTCGTCTGGCACATGTCCGACACCGATCAGACCTCGCCCGATCTCGAATGGCCGATGTGGATCATCTATCTGGCGATCCCGCTGGGGTCGTACCTGATGTGCTTCCGCTTCCTTCAAGTCTGCGTCGCCTTCCTGCGCACCGGCGAGTTGCCGCACCATGACCACGGCCATGTCGACGGCATCGAGGAAGAAAAGCCGGAAGACACCAACTGGTTCCAGATGGACGACAACCTGCATCCCAAGGATATCGCGCATCATGAAGGGGCCCAGCGCGAAGGGACCCAGCATAAGACCAAGGAGGGCGGGCAATGAGCGCGTTAATCATCTTCTCGCTGCTGCTGGTCTTGATGCTGACCGGCATGCCGATTTCCATTTCGCTCGGCTTGACCGTTCTGACCTTTCTGTTCACCTTCACCCAAGTGCCGATTGAAGCGGTGGCGTTGAAGCTGTTCACCGGCATCGAAAAGTTCGAGATCATGGCGATCCCGTTCTTTATCTTGGCGGGCAACTTCCTGACCCACGGCGGCGTGGCGCGGCGCATGATTAACTTCGCCACGTCGATGGTCGGGCACTGGCATGGCGGTCTCGGCTTGGCGGGCGTCTTAGGCTGCGCGCTGTTCGCGGCGGTGTCGGGCTCCAGCCCGGCCACCGTGGTCGCCATCGGCTCGATCATTCTGCCGGCGATGGTCAAGCAAGGCTTTCCCCGGCAGTTCGGCGCCGGGGTCATCACCACGGCGGGCGCGCTCGGCATCCTGATCCCGCCGTCCATCGTCATGGTGATGTACGCGGTGGCGACTTCGGGCAGCCCGCATTCGGCTTCGGTCGGCCAATTGTTCATGGCCGGCGTCATTCCGGGCCTGATGCTGGCGACCATGCTGGGCATGACCACTTGGTACCGCGCGTGGAAGAACAACTATCCGCGCTTGCCGAAGGCGTCGTTCCGCGAACGTCTGTCCGCGCTGCGCGAAGCGATGTGGGGCCTGCTGCTGATCGTTATCGTCATCGGCGGCATCTATTCCGGCATGTTCACCCCGACCGAAGCGGCGGCGATGAGCGCGGTCTACGCCTTCATCATCGCGGTGTTCGTCTATAAGGACATGCCGTTGTCGGGCGTGCCGAAGGTGCTGCTGTCGTCCGCCTCCATGTCGGCTATGCTGCTCTACATCATCACCAACGCCGTGCTGTTCAGCTTCGTCTTGACCTCGGAAAACATTCCGCAGGCCATCGCCGACTGGATCACCGGCCAAGGTCTGGGGGTGATCGCCTTCCTGCTGGTGACCAACATTCTGCTGCTGGCCGCCGGCAACTTCATGGAGCCGTCGTCGATCGTGCTGATTATGGCGCCGATCCTGTTCCCGGTGGCGGTGAAGCTGGGCATCGACCCGGTCCACTTCGGCATCATGATGGTGGTGAACATGGAAGTCGGCATGTGCCACCCGCCGGTGGGGCTGAACCTCTACGTGGCGTCCGGCATAACAAAAATGGGCATCACCGAACTGACCATCGCGGTCATGCCCTGGCTGCTCACCATGCTGGTGTTCCTGGTCATCGTGACCTACATCCCGATCATTTCGCTGTGGCTGCCGCGGGCGCTCGGCATGATGTGACCGGCTTGATCGCTGGTTAGGGTTGAAAGGGGGGGCGGGCCTTTGCGGGTCCGCCCTTTTTTCATGGGAGGAAGCTGCGCCGAAATCCTTGACCCCAAGGCGGCGCGGAGTCATCTAACGGCCTCGTTTTCTTTTGGTGAAAGGGTTGGCGCATGAGCGGCGAACGGGTTCTCATCCTCGATTTCGGCTCGCAGGTGACGCAGTTGATCGCGCGGCGGGTGCGCGAAGCCGGGGTCTACAGCGAAATCCATCCCTTCACCAAATCCGCCGACGCCATCCGCGCCTATGCGCCGAAAGCGATCATCCTGTCGGGCTCGCCGGCTTCCGTTTCCGACCCCAACGCCCCGACCATCCCGTCGGCGGTGTTTGAACTGGGCGTGCCGGTGCTGGGCATCTGCTACGGTCAGCAGGCGATGTGCGCCCAGTTGGGCGGCCGGGTCGAAGGCTCCGACCATCGCGAATTCGGCCGCGCTTATATCGAGGTGGTGCGGCCTTGCGCGCTGTTTGACGGTCTGTGGGACGTCGGCGCGCGCGAGCAGGTGTGGATGAGCCACGGCGACCGGGTGACGGCGCTGCCGCCCGGTTTCGAGGTGGTCGCGACCTCCGACGGCGCGCCTTTCGCCGCCATCGCCGATGAGGCGCGCAAGATTTACGCCGTGCAGTTCCACCCCGAAGTGGTGCACACGCCGCACGGCGCGCAATTGCTGGCCAATTTCGTCCACCGCGTCGCCGGGATGAAAGGCGACTGGACGATGGCGGCGTTCAAAGAGGCGGCCATACAGCGCATCCGCGCCCAGGTCGGCGACGCCAAGGTGATTTGCGGCCTGTCGGGCGGGGTGGACTCCTCGGTCGCCGCCGTCTTGATCCATGAAGCCATCGGCGACCAACTCACCTGCATCTTCGTCGACACCGGCCTGATGCGGGCCGGGGAGGCGGAAGAGGTGGTGACGCTGTTCCGCGACCACTACAAGATTCCGTTGATCCACGCCGACGCTTCCGAGTTGTTCCTTGGCAAGCTGGCCGGCGTCACCGACCCGGAAACCAAGCGCAAGATCATCGGCGCGGCGTTCATCGAGGTGTTCGACGCCGAAGCCCACAAGGTGGGCGGAGCCGAGTTCCTGGCGCAAGGCACGCTTTACCCCGACGTGATTGAAAGCGTGTCGTTCACCGGCGGGCCTTCGGTCACCATCAAGTCGCATCACAATGTCGGCGGTTTGCCCGACCGCATGAAGCTGAAGCTGGTGGAGCCGCTGCGCGAGCTGTTCAAGGACGAGGTGCGCGCCTTGGGCCGTGAGCTTGGCCTGCCGGCGACGTTTGTCGGCCGCCATCCGTTCCCCGGCCCCGGCCTCGCCATCCGCCTGCCGGGGGAAATCACGCAAGAAAAGCTGGCGATCCTGCGCAAGGCCGACAGCATTTATCTCGAGGAGATCCGCGCCGCCGGGCTGTACGACGCGATTTGGCAGGCGTTTGCGGTGCTGTTGCCGGTGCGCACGGTGGGGGTGATGGGCGACGGCCGCACCTACGACCATGTCTTGGCGTTGCGAGCGGTGACCTCCACCGATGGCATGACCGCCGATTGGTATCCCTTCCCGCATGATTTCCTGGCCCGGGTGTCGAGCCGCATCGTCAACGAGGTGCGCGGCGTCAACCGCGTCGTCTACGACGTCACCAGCAAGCCGCCCGGAACCATTGAGTGGGAGTGAGGTTAACTCCGACCACAGCCGCCGCCGACGATGCTGAATAGCTGATGGACTTGCAAGCAGCCCGCTTAACGGCGGGCTTCATGCATTTGACGTATTATTTACATCGCCGTTGACTTTTTTTTCGGTAGTTCAACAAGATTGGAGGCGTTTTCGCCTAAGCGGGGGAATAAATGCTGAAGCATCTGAAGCTCACCAATATTGGTCCTGCCGATGCGGAGCTGGAGTTTGCCGACAGGCTTAACCTGATTACCGGCGATAATGGCCTGGGCAAGAGCTTTTTGCTGGATATCGCCTGGTGGGCCATGACGCGGAAATGGCCTGCGGAAGTAAATCCCCGGCTGACGTCGGGCAAGGTGGCGTTGCCCGTCGACAAGAAAAAAGCGGCCAAGATCGATTTTTCTTTTGCCGCAGTTATGAGAAACAAAACCCACGTCAGTGCGTTCGAGCCGAGGCTGCAAAACTGGAAAATTCCACCGGGGAGACCGGCTAACCCTGGGCTTGTGTTCTACGCGATGGCTGACGGCAGCTTCGCCGTGTGGGATCCTGCTCGCAACTACTGGAAAACTAAAGCTGAGCAGGCGGCTGATCGGCCTCCGGCGTATGTGTTCAGCCCCAACGAGGTGTGGGATGGACTACAGCGGGAAGGAGGGGCATGGCTCTGTAACGGCCTAATCCGCGACTGGGCCGGCTGGCAGAAGGAGAAAGGCCGCGCTTTCGATAACTTGACGGCTGTACTGGCGGCTTTATCGCCGTCATCGTCTGAAAAACTGCTTCCCGGCGCCTTGACGCGGATCAGTTTGGACGATGTGAGGGACATGCCGACACTGAAAATGCCCTATGGGCAAGAAGTTGCCGTCGTGCATGCGTCTTCCGGCATGCGTCGAATCATCGCTCTGGCTTATTTTCTGGTGTGGTGCTGGGAAGAGCATCTGAAAGCCAAGATTCTATTGGGGGAAGATCCTGAGTTAAAGGCGACTTTTTTAATTGATGAGGTGGAGGCGCATCTTCATCCAAGCTGGCAGCGAACAATAGTTCCGGCTTTGCTGCAGGTAATGGAAAAATTGACTGCATCTGCGCAGGTGCAATTGATAGCCGTGACGCATTCACCGCTGGTTATGGCTTCTGTCGAGCCTATGTTCGATGAGGAAAAAGATTCCTGGTGGGACTTGGATCTTAAGCGTCAGCACGAAGACAAGAACCCTGTTGTGACATTTAGTCACCGCCCTTTTGTGCGGTTAGGGGACGTTTCCACGTGGCTGGTGAGCCAAGCATTTGATCTTGGCAGTGCACGTTCTCTTGAAGCGGAAAAGCTGCTGCAACGGGCGGGTCAGATTCTGTCGGTCGAGCAAGTCAACCACGATGAGGCGCGGGGGCTTGACCGGGAGTTACGCGGGGTTCTTGGCGATACGGATCCGTTTTGGATTCGCTGGCGTTATGTCGGGGAAAAACAGGGGTGGCTGGAATGATCCCCGTCGCGGCGCAGCCGGAGCCGGCGGTTTTCAATGCTGAGGTCCGACAGAAAGGCTTGGCGCATCTTCAGAAAAAGGGGTTACTTTTAAATCAACCTTTGCCCCCGAAAACGAAGATTGAGCCCTATTGGCGGGCGTGCTTGACGGATTTGCACCAAGCATACGGCGGAATCTGCGCCTATCTAGGCATTTATTTTGAGAGGGTTACGGGCGGCGGGAGCGTCGACCACTTTATCGCTAAATCAGCCGATGCCGGCTTGGTCTACGAATGGAGCAATTACCGCTTAGCCTGTTCAACAATGAACAGCCGCAAAAAAAATTACAGTGACGTGCTTGATCCTTTTTACCTTGCCGCAGATTTGTTTCGGTTAGAGCTTTCTACTGGACGCATATATCCCAATCCAAAATTACATGTCCGCGCGATGTGTATCGTTGAACAAACAATTGAAAGACTTGGGTTGGACGATCCTCAGTGCCGAGAGATGCGTTCGCGTCGATATCAAGAATATTTAGAGCATAATTTGCCGTCAGATTATTTTAAGAAATACTTTCCGTTTATATGGCGTGAAGCAAATCGCCAAGGCGTCTTGTAATAAAATTATTAAATACTTAAATCTGATGCATTTTATCAACCTTAAATTACCTCCCCGTCTCCCCGCAGCCTGGTCGGCGGGGCGTCGTAGAGCCGGCCCCAGGCGCGGCGCAATTGCCGGGCCGATCCAAAGCCGGCGCGCTCCGCCACCGTCTCCATGTCAAGGCGGGAGCCCTGCACCAGTTCCCGCGCCAAAGCCACCCGCAGCCGGTTGACGTAGTCGGTGACGCTCATCCCGGCGTGCTCGTTGAACAGCCGCGACAGGTTGCGCGGGCTGGCCCCCGCCGCCTTGGCCAAACTCGCCACCGACCAATCCCGCGCCGGGTCGGATGAAACCGCGTCCTGCGCCCGATGCACCGCGGGGTGTATGTGGTTGCGCCCCTCCAGCCACGGCGATAACTGCGGGTCGCCGCCGGCCCGGCGCAGATAAACCACCAGATAGCGCGCCACGGCGGCCGCCGCCGCGGGGCCAATCTCCCGCGCCGTCACCGCCAGCATCAAATCAATGCCAGCCGTCACCCCGGCGCTGGTCAGCCGCTCGCCGTCTTCGACGTAAAGCCGGTTCTCCCGCACCTTGGCGGCGGGGGCGAGGCGGCGCAGATCCTCCACCGTGCCGTGGTGGGTGGTGCATTCATAGCCGTCCAGCAAGCCGGCGCGCGCCGCCAGCACGACGCCGGAACAAATCGTCGCCAGCCGCACCCCCGGCCGCATGACGCGGCGCAGCCATTGAACGATCTCATCCTCCAGCGGCGCGTCGGTTCGCAGCGCGTCCGGCGCCGCCCCCAGCGGCTGATCGGCGGCGCCGGAAATCGCCACCATCGCGCCGTCCGGCAACGCCTCTGGCAAGGGCTCAATCCCCGCCAGCTCCAAGCCGATGGAGCTGCGCACGCACGGCGTCGGGCCGACGTAGGTCACGTCGAAGCGCACGGCGTCCTGCAACAGATTGGCCTTGCGCAGCACCTCCATCGGCCCTGCGACGTCCAACAGCAGCGCGCGCGGCGGCGTCACCATGAAAACCGGGATGATCCGCCGCGCCGCCATGGCTCACGCCGCCGTCTTCAGTTGCGCCGGGTCAGCCAGCGCTTGCGCCACTGTGACGATGCGGGCGAAGCGGCCGGCCAGCACCAGTTCGGTGCGGGCGCTGATCTCGGCGGCGCTCCAGGTCCGCCCGGCGGCGTCGGTCATCGGGAAGGTCAAAGTGGCCTCGCCGACGAAATCCACCGCGTAGCCCAGGTCGGAGGCGTGGCGGGTGGTGGTTTCGCAGCATTGCTCGGTGCGGATGCCGGAAATCAGCAAGCGACGCACGCCGTTTCGGGTCAGCCAGACGTCGAGCCCGCTGCCCACCAGCGCGCTGTGACGGCGCTTGCGGAACACCGCGTCGGGCTCAATGCGTAGCGGCGTCAGCGGAATCACATGGCCGGACGCTTCGGAAAACGGCCCGTCGTCTTCGACGTGGTAAATCTGCACGATGGGAATTCCCGCCGCCTTGGCGCCGTCGATCAGCGCTTGCTGGCGCTCGATATAGGCGTCGAGCCCGTCGGGAGTGAAGTAAGGGCGGTGGCGAAAGGATTCTTGCGCGTCGATGACGATAAGGGCTACGGACATTTTCGACGTCTCCATGTCATGATGATGAAGACAGCATATCCATTCCCCGGCAAGGTGAAACGCCGCCAGGGGACGAATATCGGACACTTCGCGCCAAAACGATGAAGGCCAGAGTGATGAAGAAGGAGGCAGCCAAGGTGACGACGATCATTCTGCCGGGAATCGGCGATTCCGGTCCCGCCCATTGGCAGAGCTTGTGGCAGGCGCAAAACCCGTCTTACCGTCGCTTCGCCCCCGGCGATTGGGACCGGCCGCAATTGGCCGACTGGCTGGCGGCGTTGGAGCGAGCGTTAAACGCGGCACCGCCCGCCGGCGACGGCCCGCCGCTGCTG
>CALGOL010000420.1 GCA_937960755.1 uncultured Azospirillum sp. | reverse complement strand
GTGCGAAAGGCGAAGGGCGCCACCCCCGCCACCACCCGCACGTCGTCCACCCCGCCGCCGCGGCCGGCGACGGCGCACAACAGCGCGCCTTGGGCGTCTTGGATCAGCGAGCGGATTTGCAGCACCACGCCGTCGACGAACTGCGCCACCGAGCGCTGCTCGTAAAGCGTGGTGGAGGCCGCGAGGATCTTCTCCAACCCGCGGCGGCTCATTTCCAAAGCGGCGATCTGATTGTAGGCGCGCAAGCCCGCCAGCACGACGGTGAACAGCTTTTGCGCCGTCAGCTCGTTCTTTTCCTTGTAGTCGTTGATGTCGTAATTGACGATCACTCGGCGTTCGGGCGCTTGGCCCGGCTGGCCGGTGCGCAAAATGATGCGGATCAGCCGGTTTTCCAGCACGTTGCGGATATGGTCGGCGACGTCGAGGCCGGCGGTCTCCGTCTCCATCACCACATCCAAAAGGACAATGGCGATGTCCGGCTCCTCCGCCAGCACGCGCTTGGCCTCTTCGCCGCTGTGGGCGCTGATAAAGCGCAGCGGCCGGCCTTCAAAGCTGAAATCCTCCAACGCGAAGCGGGTGACGGCATGCACCGCGGCGTCATCATCGACGATCAGCAGCTTCCACGCCTCGACGCCGACGACGGCGGTTTGCTCGACGTCTTCTTCTTCAATGATGATGTCGCTGTCGTCCATATCGCCGCTTTCGACCCCTGAAGGGTCCCCGCCTGGATGAGCGCAGACGCGCCCGCGCCGGCCCGGACCGCCCGAACCTGCGTTGTCGAACTGTAGCGATGGAAATGCGAACGCATGGCGGCGCATCAGTAAAACTTTTGTGTCGGTAGCGCCGGGGTCGCATCATGGGCCGAAACATGCTAGGACGGCGCCGTTCAACAGATCAGCGGTTCAACAGGTCAGCAGGACGAGCGGTTACACGATGGGCGAGACGATGGGCGAGACGATGATTGCGGCGCAGGCGGTCGATCCGGCGCGGGAATACATTCTAACCTTCTCCTGCCCGGATACGGTGGGCATCGTCTTTGCGGTGTCTGGTTTTTTGGCGGAGCGGCGCTGCAACATCTTGGACAGCGCGCAATTCGGCGACCGAGTGAGCGGGCTGTTCTTCTTGCGCATTCATTTCTCCTGCCCGGCGGACGGCCCGAGCGACGCTGAATTGCGCCAGGGCTTCGGCGAGGCGGTGGCGCAGCGCTTCAGCATGAATTGGCAGTTGCACGACGCCGGCCGGCGGCCGCGGGTGCTGATTATGGTGTCGAAGTTCGGCCACTGCCTGAATGATTTGCTTTACCGCTATCGCATCGGCAGCCTGAAGGTGGACATTCCGGCCATCGTGTCGAACCACCGCGACTTTTATCAGTTGGCGGCGTGGCACAACGTGCCGTTCCATAACTTGCCGGTGACGGCGGAAAACAAGGCGCAGCAAGAGGCGCGGCTGCTGGAGATTTTCGAGGAAGAGAAGATCGACCTGATTGTTCTGGCGCGTTACATGCAGATTCTGTCGCCGGAACTATGCGCCAAGCTGGAAGGGCGGATCATCAACATCCACCATTCGTTCCTGCCCAGCTTCAAGGGCGCCGCACCCTATCAGCAGGCCTACAAGCGCGGCGTGAAGCTGATCGGCGCCACGGCGCATTACGTGACGGCGGCGCTGGACGAAGGCCCGATCATCGAGCAGGAGGTCGAGCGGGTCGACCACACCATGACGGCGGAGGATTTGACCGCCATCGGCCGCGATATTGAAAACGTCGTGCTGTCGCGCGCGGTCGCCTATCACGTCGAGCGCCGCGTGCTGCTCAACGGCCACAAGACGGTGGTGTTCAAGTAGGATTGGGGGGGGCGGCGTCGCCACTAAGCCGATAGGTGAAATGAGGCGTTGGCGTGTTGCAACAACTCAAACGTGTTAACGTATGAAACGCCAAACTTGGCGCAGATGTTCGGCAGAGGAACGCGGGCGACGGCGTCCCGCGCCGGTTTTTCGTGCGTAACAACGACGGCGTTTTCAGCCATCGCTTTCGCCACCAGCCAAGGATCGGCCTTGGACAGAAAATGCGCCTTGGCTTGCGGTTTGAAGGAGCCGGCCTGAACGGCGCCCGCCACTCGGCGAAAGGCCCTCTGGGTTGGAACATCGTCGATGGCGAGAAAGCCGCCGTTATCCTTGCGCTGCTTTATCCATTCGGCCAAATCGTCGCCACCGGCCGTCAATTCGTCATACACTTTAACGATGCTGTAAGCTCCGCAATCGCTCGCCGCATCGTCTATCCACTGCCAGAAACCCGGACAAATATCAAAGGCATAGTAAAAGTTTTTGGCTTGAATAAAGACGTTAGCGTCGAGCAGATACATTGTTATCGCTCCGATATGTTTCGTTGATATAACTTGCGAACCGTCGCCGGCTTCATATGCAGTAGACCACCTGCATCTCTCAGCAGTAGCGCACCGCTCATCGCGCTATTGACCACCGCATTGGTGAAGCGCTTGCCGTTTCGCACCGGCGCGGTCAAATAAAAATTACCCCCCGAAATCTTTGTCCGACTATTCCAGAAGCGAATTTCCTGTTCAAAAAAAAACTTATACACACCCCAGGAAATTAACCCGGCGTCCGCCGCAGCCCTTGCGATGACGATCCGGCTAACTTTGAAGCGACGCGACAAAGCCTCAACATTCCACTCAAGATCAGCATTTTTTCGCCACAACGCCAATAAGGTGCACCGCGGCGCCAATACTTCAGCAGCGATGGCGTTGCAGCGCCTTTCATTTTCTCGGATCCCTATCGGTTGATCGCCGAGATTGGAATGGGATATGCCGCTGCTCCCTAACCAGATATGGGCAAGTTCGTGCGCTAACGTGAATATTTGGGCCGCCTTGGCGTCCCGGCCATTGACGAACACCAGCGGCGCCACCGGGTCAGCGATGGCGAAACCTTGAAAATCATCAGTGCTGAGGGGGCGGTGGGGGTTGCCGGCCACGACGCCAGCGCGCATCACCCAAACGCCAATTTCTTCACAACGGTCGCAAAGCTGAGAAAACCGCTGCTCGAAATCGCCAGCAGCCGCATCGTCAGCATCCATGTCGAGCCGCCGGCGAATATCCGCCGCAACCTCGTCCACCGAGGCGTCGGCGCCGAATTGTCCAACGAAGGGCAAAGGTTCGGCGCCTTGATCGAGCAAATACTCCCGATACCAATCGTGCTGCCGGAGCACATCGCGCAAAAGGTCGAGCGCGTCGGCGCCCAGATGATCGGGTTGGGCGGCGTCCCGCGTCCGCAGATCGGGGAGAGGGAGTCTCTCCTCCGGAGGTTCGTCAAGAAACAGATAGCCGAAAGGAACATGAAGAATCGTGGCGACCTTTTCCGCCTGCCGGAAGGTTGGGCGCATCTCTCCGCTTTCCCAGGCCGCCACCTTATCGGGCTGAAGCTGCAATTTTTCGGCCAGCATGGCGAGCGAAAGGTCGGCGCGCACACGCGCCCAACGCAACACCTCGGGACTGACCAAAGCCTCGACCATCATGCGCTCATTTGTAAAAGACGCCCGTCTATTCAACCATATTTGGCGAGAGGCGATAAGAGATTCTCTTTACTAAATCGCTTCCCGCACCGCCCCGACGAGAAACTCCTTGTTGCCTTCCGGCCCCAGGATCGGGCTTTCGGTCACCCCCAGCACCCGCCAGCCCATAACCTCGGTCAGCCAAGCGACGATGCGGGCGCAGACTTCCTCGTGCAAGGCCGGGTCGCGCACCACCCCGCCCTTGCCCACCCGCTCCTTGCCGACCTCAAACTGCGGCTTAATCAACGCCGCCAGTCGAGCCCCCGGCTTCGCCAAAGCTAAAGCCGCCGGCAAGACGATCTCCAAACCAATGAAGGAGGCGTCGCACACCACCAAATCCAACGGCTCGGGGATGTGCTCAGCGGTCAAATGGCGGGCGTTGGTCTTCTCCAGCACCACGACCCGCGGGTCGGTGCGCAGCTTCCACGCTAATTGCCCATGGCCGACGTCCACCGCATAGACCTTTGCGGCGCCCTTGGTCAGCAGAACGTCGGTGAAGCCGCCGGTGGAAGCGCCGATATCGGCCGCAATGAGCCCAGCCGGATCAATGCCGAAATAGCTCAAGCCTTTTTCCAGCTTCAGCCCGCCGCGCGACACCCAAGGGTGGTCTTGCCCCTTGACCGTCAAGGGCGCGTCTTCCGGCAGCGCATCGCCCGGCTTGGCGATGCGTTTGGTGTCGGAATAGACCAGCCCGGCCATGATAAGGGCTTGGGCGCGGGCGCGGCTTTCGGCTAATCCGCGGTCCACCAGCAGCACGTCGACGCGGATCTTCTTCACAACAAAACTCTCTTCACCGGAAAACCTTGTTCAGCGGCCGAGCGCTTCCCGCACCACCGCGGCGACATGGGCGGCGGTCAGCCCGGCGTCTTCATACTGCTTGGCCGGGGCGTCGTGGTCGATCAGCCGGTCGGGCAAGGTCATGGCGCGAATCTTCAAGCGGCCGTCCAGCAAGCCGCGGTTCGCCAGATGATGCAGAACGATGGAGCCGAAACCGCCGGCAGCACCCTCCTCCATCGTCACCAGCAAGGGATGCTCGCGGGCGAGGCGTTCGGTCAAATCGGCGTCCAGCGGCTTGGCGAAACGGGCGTCGGCGACGGTGACGCTGATCCCGGCTTCCGCCAGCGCGTCGGCCGCCTTGCGACACTCCTCCAGCCGCGCGCCATAGCACAGGATGGCGGCGTCGGTCCCTTCGCGCACGATGCGGCCCTTGCCGATCTCCAGCACGTCGCCGCGCGGCGGCAGGTCCAGCCCCAGCCCCTCGCCGCGGGGATAGCGGAAGGCGAACGGGCCGTCATCATAAGCCGCGGCGGTGGCGACGGCGTGGATCAGCTCGACCTCGTCGGACGGCGCCATCAAAACGATATGCGGCAGACAGCCGAGATAGGCGATGTCGAACGCCCCGGCGTGGGTGGCGCCGTCCGCCCCCACCAGCCCGGCGCGGTCCATGGCGAAGCGGACGGGCAGCTTTTGCAGCACCACGTCATGCACCACCTGATCGTACCCGCGTTGCAGGAAGGTGGAATAGAGCGTGCAGAACGGTTTCAATCCTTCCACCGCCAGCCCGGCGGCGAAGGTCACGGCGTGCTGCTCGGCGATGCCGACATCAAAGCTGCGGTCGGGGAAGCGCTTGGCGAACAGGTCGAGCCCGGTCCCCGACGGCATGGCGGCGGTGATCGCCGTCACCCGGCGGTCGGCTTCGGCCTCCGCAATCAATGCGTCGGCGTAAACGCGGGTGTAGGTCGGCAGGTTGCTTTTCGGCTTGGCCTGCGCCCCGGTCGCCACGTCGAATTTCGCCACCGCGTGCAGCTTGTCGGCGGCTGATTCGGCGGGCGGATAGCCGTGGCCCTTGCGGGTGACGACGTGAATCAACACCGGCTTGCCGTCCACCGCGTCGCGGACGTTCTCCAGCACCGGAAGCAAATGGTCCAGGTTGTGGCCGTCGATAGGGCCGACGTAGTAGAAGCCCAGCTCCTCAAACAGCGTGCCGCCGGTGACCAGACCACGGGCGTATTCCTCCGCCTTGCGGGCGGCGTCGCGCAACGGCCGCGGCAGCGTGTCGGCGATGTCCTTCGCCAAGTGCCGCAACGTCAGATAGGGCTTTGAGGAGATCAGCCGCGACAGATAGGCGCTCATCGCCCCGACCGGCGGGGCGATGGACATGTCGTTGTCATTCAGGATGACGATCAGCCGCCCGTCCATTTCATGGGCGTTGTTCATCGCCTCATACGCCATGCCGGCGCTCATTGAGCCGTCGCCGATGACGCAGAGCACATGCCCCGGCTTGCCGGTGCGTTTGCGCGCCTCCGCCATCCCCAGCCCGGCGGAGATGGAGGTGGAGGAATGCCCGGCCCCGAACGGATCGTATTCGCTTTCCGAACGCTTGGTGAAGCCCGACAGCCCGCCGCCCTGACGCAGGGTGCGGATGCGGTCGCGCCGCCCGGTGATGATCTTGTGCGGGTAGCACTGGTGGCCAACGTCCCAAATCAGCGGATCGTCGGGGGTGTTGAAGACGTAGTGCAAGGCGACGGTCAGCTCCACCACCCCCAGCCCGGCCCCAAGGTGGCCGCCGGTGACCGACACGGCGTCGATGGTCTCCCGCCGCAATTCGTTGGCGAATTGGCGCAGATCGGCGGGCGGCAGGGCGCGCAAATCGGCTGGAACGCGCACGCGGTCGAGAAGCGGAGTCTTGCTGGTCATGGTGTCGGGTCAGCCTGATTTTACGCGCGCCGGGTCAAAACGTATTCCGCCACCGCCTCCAACAAAGAGGCGCGGCCGTCGAAAACCTTGAGATATCCGGCGGCCTGCTCGGTCAGCGCTTTCGCCTGCGCCCGCGCCCGCTCAACGCCCAGAATAGACACGAAAGTCGCCTTGCCGGCGTCGTGCCCCACCGGCTTGCCGGTCTCGGCCGCCGTGCTCTCCACATCCAGCAAATCGTCGGTGATCTGGAACGCCAGCCCCAAATCATGGGCGTAGGCGCGCAAGGCTTGGCGTAGCGGCGGCGCGGCGCGGCCGAGAATCGCCCCGGCTTCGCAGGAAAAGGCGATCATCTCGCCGGTTTTCAGCCGTTGCAGCCGGGTGGTGGCCCCAAGGTCGAATTCCTGCTTTTCCGCCAGCAGATCAAGCATTTGGCCCGCCACCATGCCGTGCGGCCCGGCGGCCTTGGCCAGCCCGGCCACCAGAGCGCAGCGCACGGCGGGGTCCTCATGGGTTTCGGGATCGGCCAGCACCTCGAACGCCTGGGTCAGCAGGGCGTCGCCGGCCAAAATGGCGGTGGCCTCGTCAAACGCCTTATGAACGCTGGGACGGCCGCGGCGCAGGTCGCTGTCGTCCATCGCCGGCAGATCGTCGTGGATAAGCGAATAGCAATGCACCATTTCAATCGCCGCCGCGACGCGCAACGCGCGGGATTTCTGCACGCCGCACAATTCGGCCGACGTCGCCGCCAGCAGCGGCCGCAACCGCTTGCCGCCGCCAAGGCAGGCGTAGCGCATCGCTTGGTGAACCGCGCCCTCCCCCAGTTCGGAAACCGGCAAGAGACGATCCAGCAGTTGTTCAAGGTCGGCGGCGTTTTCCGCCAGGGCGGCTTTCAGTTCTTCACGCAAGGTCGCTTACTCCGCCCGCATCGGTTCAGCGGCTAGACCGCCGTCGGCCGCTTGGGTGATCTTTTCCACCTTCGCCTGCGCTTCCCGCAGCTTGGCTTCGCAGTGACGGCGCAAGGCCATGCCGCGCTCGTAGGCCGCAATCGAGTCGTCAAGCCGGCCGCGGCCTTCCTCCAGCGTGCGGACGATGCGCTCCAGTTCGGCCAGCGCGTCCTCGAAACTCAAGGCCGCGACGTCGGCGGGCTGATCGGTCATGGCGTTTGCTCTCACCTCTTTTGCAGAGGGCGGAAAGTAGGCCGCGCCACTGCGTCGCGCAAGGGCGGTTTCACGGTCGGCGACGCCCGCGCTTTACGGTTATGCGCAAATTCTTCAGACGGCGTATTTTTTCCGCGCCCGCAGTCTGCTAAACCCCATCCGTCATGCTGCACATCAACGACATCACCTTCCGCTACGGCGGGCGGGTTCTGTTCGACCGCGCCACCGCCGTGGTCAACAAAGGCCATCGCGTCGCGCTCGTCGGCCGCAACGGAACCGGCAAGAGCACGCTGCTCAAGATCATCGCCGGGGAGCTGGGGTTGGATGGCGGGTCCGTCACCCTGCCCGCCGGGCTGAAGGTCGGCATGGTGCGGCAGGAGGCGCCTTCCAGCGAAGCCAGCCTGCTCGACACCGTGCTGGCCGCCGACGCCGAGCGCACCGCGCTGCTGGAGGAGGCCGAAACCGTCACCGACCCGCACCGCATCGGCGAGGTGCACGCGCGGCTGGCCGACATCGCCGCC
>CALGOL010000419.1 GCA_937960755.1 uncultured Azospirillum sp. | reverse complement strand
CCACCAGTTCCGATTCGCCTTCCGGCAAGTCGAAGGGCGCGCGATTGGTTTCCGCCAGGATCGAGATGAAGAAGATGACAAACATCGGCAACAGCGGGATGCAGAACCACACGGTCTTCTGCGCGTTGACGATGGCGGTCAGGTTCAGCGAGCCGACGCACACCAGAACGGTGATGATGACGAGGCCCATCGAGACTTCGTAGGACACCATCTGCGCCGCCGAGCGCAGCGCGCCCAGGAAGGCGTAGCGCGAATTCGACGCCCAGCCCGCCATGATGACGCCATAGACGCCGAGCGAGGAAATGGCGAACAGGTACAAAACGCCGACGTTGATGTCGGCCAGCACCAGCCCGTCGCCGAACGGGATCACCGCCCAGGCGATCAGCGCCAGGAAAAAAGTCAGCATCGGCGCAAGATAGAATATCCCGCGCGCCGCGCCTTGCGGCAGCACCTGTTCCTTGGCGAACAGCTTCAGGCCGTCGGCGAAGGGCTGCAACAGGCCGAACGGGCCGACGATGTTCGGCCCCTGGCGCAATTGCATGGCCGACATCACCCGGCGTTCCGCGTAGGTGAGATACGCCACCGCCACCAACAGCGGCACGACGATGGCGAGGATCTTCAGGACGACGATAATCAGCGGCAACAGGAAGCCGCTCCAGAGTTCAGCCATGGGTGCCGGTCCTCGCTTGCGCGGATGCCCCCTCGGCGGCGCCGAGGAACGTGTCGGTGCAGCGCGCCATGGTCGCGGAGGCGCGGCTGATCGGATCCGTCATGTAGAAATTGGCGACCGGGGAAACGAACGCCTGGGCTTCGATCACCGGGCCGGCGACGCCGAACGCGCCCCAAACCGCCGGCGTCGCGTCGCCGATGGCCGACAGATGCGGCCATTGCTTGGCGATGCGGGCGCGCAATTGCGCCAGGCTGTCGTACGCCAACGTCTTGCCCGCCACGGCGGACAGGGCGCGGACGATCTTCCAATCTTCCTTGGCCTCGCCCGGCGCGAACACCGCCTGGCGGGTCAGTTGCGGCCGGCCTTCGGTGTTGACGAAGGTGGCGTTCTTTTCGGTGTAGGCCGAGCCGGGGAAAATGACGTCGGCGCGGGTCGCGCCCTTGTCGCCATGGTGGCCCTGATAGACCACGAAGGCCGAGCCGAGCTTGGTCGTGTCGATTTCATCGGCGCCCAGCAGGAACACCAGCGAAATCGCCCCAGACTGCGCCCCGGCCAGGATGCCGGCCAAATCTTTACCGCCAACGCCGGGCAGGAAGCCGACGTCCAGCGCGCCGACCCGCGACGCCGCGGCGTGCAGCACGTTGAAGCCGTTCCAGTCTTCGCGGATCATGTTGTTGTCGACCGCGATGTTGCGGGCGACGTTCTGCACTGCGGCGCCGTCGGCCCGCGCCAAAGCGCCCGAACCGACGATAATCATCGGATTCTTAGCGTTCTTCAGCACTTGAACGAACGGGTGTTCGCCCGACGCCACCTTCAAGAGCGCGGCGCCGTCGGTCCCGATATGCTCGTAAGCGTAGGTCAGGTCGGCCTTTTCGCCGATCACCCCGACCGTCAGACCGCCTTGCAGGAAGCGCTTGCGGATGCGGGCGTTGATGATCGCCGCCTCCCGCCGCGGGTTGGTTCCCACCAGGAGGATGGCGTCGGCCTTTTCAATGCCGGCGATGCCGGTATTGAAGATGTAGCCGGCGCGGGTCGCGGCGTCGAAGGTCGCGCCGTCCTGGCGGCATTCCAGATTGGCCGAACCCAGCGCGGTCAGCAAATCCTTGTAAGCGACCAGCGTTTCGACATCGACCTGATCGCCGGCCACCGCCGCGATCTGCGAGCCGTCGAGGCCGGCCAGCTTGGCGGCGACCGCCTGGAACGCTTCGTCCCACGACGCCGCTTGCAGCTTGCCGTTCTTGCGCACATAGGGCCGGTCGAGGCGCTGCCGCTTCAGACCGTCGATGGCGTAGCGGGTCTTGTCGGAGATCCACTCTTCATTGACGTCTTCGTTGAGCCGCGGCAGCACCCGCAACACTTCGCCGCCGCGGGCGTCGATGCGGATGTTGGAGCCGACGGCGTCGAACACGTCGACGCTTTCGGTCTTGCGCAGCTCCCACGGCCGCGCCGCGAAGGCGTAAGGGGCGGAGGTCAGCGCGCCAACCGGGCAGACGTCCACCAGATTGCCCGACAATTCCGACGCGATGGCCTTGTCGACGTAGGTGGTGATCTCCATATGCTCGCCACGATGGACGGCTCCAAGATCAGGCACCCCGGCGATTTCCCGGGCGAAGCGGATGCAACGGGTGCACTGGATGCAACGGGTCATCACCGTGCGAATCAGAGGCCCCATGTCCTTGTCGGGAACGGCGCGCTTGGTTTCGCCGTAGCGACCCTTGCCCATGCCGTAAGCCACGGCCTGATCTTGCAGGTCGCATTCGCCGCCCTGGTCGCAAATCGGGCAATCAAGCGGATGATTGATGAGCAGGAACTCCATCACCCCTTTGCGCGCCTTCTTGGCCACTTCCGAGTCGGTCTTGATGACCATCCCGTCGGAACACGGCATGGCGCAAGACGCCACCGGCTTCGGCGCGCGCTCCATCTCCACCAGACACATGCGGCAGTTGGCCGGGACCGACAGGCGGTCGTGGTAGCAGAAACGCGGGATTTCGATGCCAAGCTGCTCGCAAGCCTGAAGCACGGACGTGCCCGGCGCGACCTCGATCTCGTTCCCGTCAATGGTGAGTTTCGGCATGGGACGTTGCGCTCCTTACTCCGCGGCCACGCGATGGGCCGCGTTGCGGTAAGCCAGAATGCGGGCTTCCATCTCGGGACGGAAATGGCGGATCAGACCCTGCACCGGCCACGCCGCGGCGTCGCCCAGCGCGCAGATGGTGTGGCCTTCGATCTGCTTGGTCACTTCATAAAGCATGTCGATTTCATCGACGCTCGCCTGACCCTTGACCATGCGTTGCATGACCCGGCTGAGCCAGCCGGTGCCCTCGCGGCACGGCGTGCACTGGCCGCAGCTTTCATGGGCGTAGAACGACGACAGCCGGGCGATCGCCTTGATGACGTCGGTGGACTTGTCCATGACGATCACCGCCGCGGTGCCGAGACCCGAGCCGACTTCGCGCAGCGCGTCGAAGTCCATCAGCACGGTGTCGCAGACGTTCTTCGGCATCATCGGCACCGACGAGCCGCCGGGGATCACCGCCAGCAGATTGTCCCAGCCGCCGCGCACGCCGCCGGCATGCTTTTCGATCAGCTCCTTGAGCGGAATGCTCATGGCTTCTTCGACGTTGCAAGGCTTGTTGACGTGGCCGGAGATGCAGAACAGCTTGGTGCCGGCGTTCTTCGGCCGGCCGATGCCGGAGAACCACGCCGCGCCGCGGCGCAGAATGGTCGGCACCACCGCGATGGATTCGACGTTGTTCACCGTGGTCGGGCAAGAATACAGACCCGCTTGCGCCGGGAACGGCGGCTTATTGCGCGGCTGGCCCTTCTTGCCTTCAATCGACTCGATCAGCGCGGTTTCCTCGCCGCAGATGTATGCCCCGGCGCCGCGATGAATGTAGATGTCGTAGCTGTAGCCCGAACCGCAGGCGTTCTTGCCCAACAGGCCGGCGGCGTAGGCTTCGTCGATGGCGACCTGCACCGCGGAGGCTTCGTTGTAGAACTCGCCGCGGATGTAGATGTAGCAGGCCGAAGCGCCGATGGCGACGCCGGCCAGCAAACAGCCTTCCAGCAGCTTGTGCGGGTCGTGGCGCAGGATGTCGCGGTCTTTACAGGTGCCGGGTTCGCCTTCGTCGGCGTTGACCACCAGATAGACCGGCTTGTCGGTGACGTTCTTCGGCATGAAGGACCACTTCATGCCGGTGGAGAAGCCGGCGCCGCCGCGGCCGCGCAAGCCAGAATCCTTGACGATCTCAATGATCTTCTCGCGGCCCAGCGCAATCAGATCCTTGGTGTTGTCCCAGTCGCCGCGGCGGCGGGCGCCGGCCAAGCGGAAATCCTGGAAGCCATAGAGATTGGTGAAAATGCGGTCTTCGTCGCGCAGCATGGGATGTCGCCTCTCTTACCGCTTCACTCGCCGCCCTGATCCGGCGCGGTGAACGCCTTCAGGGTGGTGGGGCCGCCTTCGGGGCAGGAGCCTTGCCGGCCGATCTGCGATCCGGCCTTAGGCTTTTCGCCGCGCTTGAAAGCGTCGATGATCCGTTCCATCGCTTCCGGCGTGACGTCTTCGTAATAGTCGTCGTTGATTTCGACCACCGGCGCGTTGACGCAAGCGCCCGAGCATTCGACTTCATGCAGCGAAAACTGACCGTCCTCGGTGATGTCGCCCATATCGACGCCCAGCTTCTTCTTGCAGGTCGCGACGATATCGTCGGAACCGCGCAGCCAGCACGGCGTCGTGGTGCAGACGCGCACCATGTTCTTCCCCACCGGGGCCTTATTGTACATGGTGTAGAAGGTCGCCACCTCATACGCCTGGACCCGCGGCACGCCGATCATGTCGGCGACGAAGTCCATGGCGGAGCGCGGCAGCCAATTGTCGTTCTGGCGCTGCGCCAGCTCCAACAGCGGCATCAGCGCCGACGCGCGGCGCATCACCGGATAATTGGCGATGATCTTGTGCGCCTTGGCCAAGTTCTCAGGCGTGAACGAGAACGGCGGCTCCCAGGTCGGCACTTTGTTGGAGGCGCTCATCGGTCGATCTCTCCGAAAACGATGTCCATAGAGGCGATGTTGGCCACCGCGTCGGCCAGCATATGGCCGCGCGACATGAAGTCGAGGCCCTGCAAATGGGCGAACCCCGGCGGACGGATTTTGCAGCGATAGGGCTTATTGGTGCCGTCGGCCACCAGATACACGCCAAACTCGCCCTTGGGCGCTTCAATGGCGGTGTAGGTTTCGCCGGCCGGGACGTGGAAGCCTTCGGTGAACAGCTTGAAGTGATGGATCAAGGCTTCCATCGAGCGCTTCATTTCCGCCTTCGGCGGCGCCGCCAGCTTGCGGTCTTGAACGCGCACCGGACCTTCCGGCATTTCCTTCAGACACTGACGGATGATCTTCAGCGACTGGGTCATCTCCTCCATGCGGATGAGATAGCGCGCCCAACAGTCGCCGGTGAGCCCGATCGGCACGTCGAAATCCATCTTGTCATAGACTTCGTAGGGCTGCGACTTGCGCAAGTCCCACGCCACGCCGGAGCCGCGCAGCATCGGGCCGGAGAAGCCCCAATCCAGCGCCTGTTCCTTGGTGACGACGCCGATATCGACGGTGCGCTGCTTGAAGATGCGGTTTTCCGTCAGCAGGCGGTCGCAATCCTCAATGAACTTCGGGAAGGTTTCGGTGAATTCCCAAATGTCGTCGGCCAACCCCGCCGGCATGTCGAAAGCGACGCCGCCCGGACGGAAATAATTGGCGTGCAATCGGGCGCCGCAAACCCGCTCATAAAACTCCATCATGATTTCGCGCTCTTCGAAGCCCCACAGACCGGGGGTCAGCGCGCCGACGTCCATCGCGCCGGTGGTGATGGACAGGATGTGATTGAGCAGGCGGGTGATTTCAGAAAACAGCACGCGGATGTATTGAGCGCGCGGCGGCGGCTTGATCCCCAGCAGGTTCTCGATGCCGAGCACGAAGGCGTGCTCCATGCACATCGGCGACACGTAGTCGAGTCGGTCGAAGTACGGGATGGCCTGCAGATAGGTCTTGTACTCGATCAGCTTTTCCGTGCCGCGATGCAGCAGGCCGATGTGGGGGTCGCAGCGCTCCACCACTTCGCCGTTCAGCTCCATCACCAAGCGCAGCACGCCGTGCGCCGCAGGGTGCTGCGGCCCGAAGTTCATGGCGTAGGGCTTAATCTGCGTCTTGGACGCGGGTGCGTTGGTTGCGGCGGCGGTCACGACTTGGCTCCCGTTTTGGAGGCGTCCACATTGGCCTTCTCGTCGCCCGGCAACATGACGTTGGTCATGCCTTCCCACGGGCTGAGGAAATCAAAGCTGCGGAAATCCTGGGTCAGCTTGACGGGTTCATAAACCACGCGCTTCTGGTCTTCGTCGTAGCGCACTTCGACATAGCCGGTGAGCGGGAAGTCCTTGCGGAACGGATGGCCTTCAAAACCATAGTCGGTGAGGATGCGGCGCAGGTCGGGGTGACCGTCGAAGAACACGCCGTACATGTCCCAGGTCTCCCGCTCGTACCAATTGGCGGCGGAAAAGACCGAAATCGCCGAGGCGACCGGGGTGTCTTCGTCGGTGGCGACCTTCACCTTGATGCGCTGGTTCCGCTTCAGGCTGAGCAGGATGTAGACCACCTCGAACCGCTCTTCCCGGTCGGGATAGTCGGCGGCGGTGATGTCCATCAACTGTTCGAAGGCGCAGTCGGTGGCGTCGCGCAGATGCGTCAGCACCTTGATGATCGCGCCGCGCCGCGCCGTCACCGCCAATTCGCCCCGCTTCAGATCGACGCTCAAAATGTCGTCGCCGAGAGCCGCCTTGATGGAGGCGCCGAGTTCGCTCAGCGCCTGACCGGAATTTTGCTGCGACATGTGGCCGTTCCGCCCCTCATCAACCTGCCGCCCGGCCCGGCCGCCCGTTGATCGGGCGGTTCCGGCGGCCGGCCGGCGCGTTTTGCGTCGTCGATTGCAGCGCTGCTCGCAATGCCGCCCGCGTCAGCGGGCGATGCGGTTGCCGCGCCGAATCTTCTTTTGCAGTTGCAGAATGCCGTAAACCAGCGCTTCCGCGGTGGGGGGACAGCCGGGGACGTAGATGTCCACCGGCACCACCCGATCGCAGCCGCGCACGACGGCGTAAGAATAGTGATAGTAGCCGCCGCCGTTGGCGCACGACCCCATGGAGATCACCCAGCGCGGCTCCGGCATCTGGTCGTAGACCTTGCGCAGCGCCGGGGCCATTTTATTGGTCAGCGTGCCGGCGACGATCATGCAGTCGGACTGCCGCGGGCTGGGGCGCGGAATCACGCCGAAGCGGTCAAGGTCGTAGCGGCTCATGTAGGCGTGGATCATCTCCACCGCGCAGCAGGCGAGACCAAAGGTCATCGGCCACAGCGAGCCGGTGCGCGCCCAGGCCAGCAGGTCGTCGTACTTCGCCAGCACGAAGCCCTTTTCCTTGACCTCTTCGCTGACGGCGCGAACAAAGGCGTCCTGGTCGGGGCCGCGCACGGCGGCGGCGACGGGCGCCTGGCCTGGCAAGATCACTCCCATTCCAGTGCTCCCTTCTTCCATTCGTAAACGAAGCCGATGGTCAGCACGCCCAGGAAGATCATCATCGACCAGAAGCCGAACAAACCGATGTCCCCCAGCGCGACGGCCCAGGGAAACAGAAACGCCACTTCAAGGTCGAAGATGATGAACAGGATCGACACCAGATAAAAGCGAACGTCGAAACGGGTGCGCGCGTCTTCGAACGGCTCGAACCCGCATTCGTAGGGCGACACTTTTTCCGGGTCGGGATTAGACCCGCCGACCAGATAAGACCCCGCCACCATCACCAGCGACAACACGCCGGCGATCAGCAGGAAGACCAGGATTGGAAGGTACTCTAGTATCAGCGGATTGCTCACCGCGCCCTCCCCATGCGGTCAAGCGCGTCGTCCCGACGTCCCTCATGTTTTTCGGACGAACGAGCGACGGCCCAACACCAATGCGCCAAGGATGAAAACCAACGGACGGGCGGCACTATATGCCGACGCGGCGCACAAGGAAAGCGCTTGCTGCACGGGAAAAAGCAAAAAAAGGCCCGAATTACCGCCATTATTTGAAAGATGGTGATACCACTTTTCGGCGGACAAAAAGAAAGCGACGCACGTCAATGACGTCGCCGCTGCGGACCGATAAGAGGAAGTGGCGCGAGTGACGGGACTTGAACCCGCGGCCTCCGGCGTGACAGGCCGGCGCTCTAACCAACTG
>CALGOL010000418.1 GCA_937960755.1 uncultured Azospirillum sp. | reverse complement strand
GGCGCGACCGGGGCATGACCGCTTGATCGAAGGCGAGCGCGGCGGCGAGGAAATCGGCGTCTGCGGCGATGCGATCTACCGCAGCCGGCGGCTCGACTTCGTCGTCGGCGACGTCTTGACGCTGGAAAATCGCTTTCTCGGCGGTGTTGGCGACGCGGCGGCGGAAGATTCCATGGCTTTGGCGGCGCTGGACGCCGCGGGCGGCGTTGCGGCCTTTGAACGCTTACGCATCATTATTGACGGCGCGCCGGGAGAAGCGTTTGACGACGACTATCTGGCGGTGTGGCTGGACCGCTCGGCCCCGGACGACATTGAATTCGGGGAGGGCGCCTGATGCTGATGGACGACGCGACGGAGATTGATCCGCGCATGCGCGACGCCGCGGTTCTGGTGGTGGATGACAATCGGGTTAACCGGCACTTGTTGACCGCCTTGCTGGAGCGGGCGGGCATCGGTCGGATCGAGCACGCCGCGGATGGCCGCGAGGCGTTGGAGAAGCTGGAGAGCTTCGCCGCCGATCTGATCTTGCTGGATCTGATGATGCCGACCATGGACGGCTTTGAGATGTGCCGGTTGTTGCGCGGCGACTCCCGCTGGGCCAATGTGCCGGTGCTGGTGCAGTCCAGCCTTAATCGGGCGGAAGACCGCAGCCGGGCGTTCGCCGTCGGCGCCACCGATTACGTCTCCAAACCGCTGAACGCCGCCGAGCTGATCGCCCGCGCCCGGATACACATCGAAAACCGCGCGCTTTTGCGCGAATTGCACGATTATCATCGCCGGACGGAAGCGGAACTGGCGCTGGCTTGGCGCATGCAGGAGCGGCTCTTGCCATCGGACGCGCGGCTGCGCGGCTTGCGCGACGAGACCGGGTTGCGCATCGCGTCGCGCTTCGCCCCGTCGTCGGAACTGGGCGGCGACATTTGGGACGTGTTCGACGCTGAACCGCGCGATCCGTTGTTGTTCATCGCCGATTTCTCGGGGCACGGCGTTGGGGCGGCGCTCAATACCTTCCGGCTGCATACGCTGACGCGGCAAATGGATTTCCGCGGTCAGCGGCCGGGGGATTTTTTATCGCAGATTAACAGCCGCCTCACCGGACTGTTGCCGTTGGGGCAGTTCGCCACCATGCTGGCGGGAAAATTCGATTTCGACGGCGAGGCGTTCCGTTACGCTTCCGCCGGCGCCACCAAGCCGATGATTTTACCGCCCGGCGGCGGCGCGCCGCTTTTGGGGGACAGCGCGGGCTTGCCGTTGGGGCTTACCCCCGCCGCGCTTTACGAGGAGCGGTCGTTGCCGTTTGCGCCAGGCGCTCGCTTGCTGCTTTACTCCGACGCCGCCATCGAAATTCCGACCGGCGACGACGTGCTGGACGACGCCGGCTTGACGCAAATCGTGGCGGATCGCGTCGCGGAAGGATTGGACGGCGACGCGCTGCTGGATGGGGTGATCGCCGATTTGCGCGCCGTCGGCGAAATTGACGACGATCTTACGTTGGTGCTGATCGGCCGCGACTGACGGCCAAACGCCGGGCGCCGAACACCGGGCGCCGAACGCTGGAGACCGAATTCCGGCGTCATTCGCCCGCCGCCGACGCGCGAGGGTGTTCTTCGTTCGCCGCCGAGCGAGCGACGTCGCCCGCGTGGTGGCTGGCGAGGTCCAGCACCACGCCGTTGCGTCCCGCGGCTTTGGCGCGATACATCGCCTGATCGGCGCGGCGCACCAAATCGGCGACGCTTTCCCCCGGGTCCCGCGGGAAGGCGACGCCGATGCTGGCGCCGAGATAGGCTGAAGCCGCGCCCAAGCGGCAAGGTTGCCCGATGGCGCGCAACAGTTTCTCCGCCACCATTTCGGCGTCGCAGGTCGCGCGCAGCGGGTTGAGGATGACGGTGAATTCATCGCCGCCCAGCCGCGCGACATGGTCGGTCTCCCGCACCGTCGCCTGCAATCGCGCCGCCACCTGGCGCAGCGCCTCGTCGCCGACGCCATGACCGTGGTTGTCGTTGATTTCCTTAAAACCGTCGAGATCAATGAACAGCAGGCCGAGCAGACCGCCGCGCTGGCGCGATAGCGAAAGGCTGTGCGCCAGCAGTTCTTCAAACGTTGCGCGGTTAGGCAGGCCGGTCAGCGCGTCGTGCTCCGCCCGCCAACGCATGCGCATTTCCTGGCGTTTACGTTCGGATATGTCGCAGAAAATCGCGACATGCTCGCTGATTTCGCCGTCATCATTGCGCACGGCGTGGATGGCGAGGGCCTCGGGGTAGACTTGGCCGTCGGCGCGGCGGTTCCAGATTTCGCCCGACCAACTGCCGTTGGCGGCGAGGTCGCGCCACATCGCCTGATAGAAAGCCTCGTCATGGCGGCCGGATTGCAGCAGGCGCGGATTGCGGCCGATCACGTCTTCTGCGGCGTAGCCGGTGGTGCGGGTGAAGGCGGGGTTGACGCGGCGGATGCGGTTTTCCCGGTCGGTGACCAGGATGGCTTCTGAAATTGTGTTGAAGACGATGCCGGTGATGCGGGCTTCTTCATCCATGGCGCGGCGCATCGCTTGATTTTCGTCCTGGGTGCGTTTGAACACCCGCATCGCCCGCGCCAGATCGGCGACTTCATCGCGGGAATTCGCCGGCGGCTCGGGGATATCCACCGCCGCGCCGTGTTCGCCTTGCGCCAGTCGATTCATCGCTTCGGTGACGTCGCGCAGCGGCCGGCAAATTGATCGGCGCACCAGCCAGACCATCAGCAAAGCGGCGACGGCGGCGGCGGCGGTCAACGCGGTCAGCCGCAATGCGGTTTCCACTGCGTAAGCGTCGATGTCGTCCAGATAGAGGCCGGAGCCCACCACCCAACCCCACGGCTCAAACAGCCGAACATAGGCGAGCTTGCGCACCGGATCGCGTTCGCCGGGTTTGGGCCATTTGTAATAGACCACCCCGCCGCCTTGCCGGCCGCTGACGGCGACGAATTCTTTGAAGAGGGCGCGTCCGTCGGGGTCGAGTAAATCGCCGACGTTCCGCCCCACCAAGTCGCGGGCTTCCGGGTGAGACAGTAGAACCGGCTTTAAGTCGGTGATCCAGAAGTAATTCCAACTGTCGTAGCGTAAGCCGTCCACTTCGCTCAGCGCGCGGCGGCGCGCTTCCGCGTCGGTTAGTTCCCCCGACAGACTGCGCTTATGCAGCGCCGCGACATGACTGACGGCGATTTCCACCAGCTCGCGGGTGTGGCGTTGCCGTTCGGCCATAAGCTGGGTGTAGAGCTGCTCAATCGCGATGCCGACCACGAGCGCCAGCGCCGTCGTCATAATGACGACCATCAGAGTGAGACGCGCGCCGATCGGTCGATGTTTCAGCAATTTAATGCTCCACGAATGAACGCGCCGTATGCACAGTGGGCTAGATTACACAACCTTACGGAATAAAAAAGTATGGTGCGTCCATTGGTCCGAGGCGGCGGCGAATCGCCGCCCCTTTGCAACGGCGGGAAAGGCGGATAATTCTTGATCCTTAGTATTTTTCGGTCGTCGGAGAGCGGATCATGGCCAAAGAAACCACAGCGTCGGCCGCCAGCCGCCCGACATCGGGCGCCGTGGCGGATTGGACCGACACCTATTTCAAACGAACCAAGGAAGTGGTGGGGCGTTTCGGCGATCAGCGGGCGACTTACGCCGTGTTCATGCGCCGGCCGGTGGTTTCCGCCCCGCGGCTGGCGGTGGAGTGGCTGAAAAGAATGGCGGCGGAGCGTGAAACCGTCTTCGATATTGAGCTGGTCTATCCTGAAGGCAAAGATCGGAAGAGCACACGTCTGAACTCCAGTCACCTT
>CALGOL010000417.1 GCA_937960755.1 uncultured Azospirillum sp. | reverse complement strand
GCCCACCTGCGCCTCGCGCACGCCGGACAGGGCGCGCACCGTGGCGGCGGTGGCGCGCTTGAAGCTTTCGACGGGGGTTTCTTGCCGGCTCATGTTTATTTTTCAGCGGCGGGCGGCGCCGTAACTGTCGGCGGCGACATGGTGGAGGGCGCTAAAGAGGGAATCTGGATGATGATCGGCACCGGGGCCGGCGGCGGGGACGAGGCGGAAGACGCTGTTTTCTGATCCTGCAAATAGGCCAAAACGCCGACGAAAATCGAAACGACGGCGAAACACACGCCAAAGGTGGTGGCGATGATCCACTGCAAATTAGTCGTCAGGTCGCGCTTGGTGGGCAGCTCGTTTAAGCGGGCGTCAATATGCTTCAACGTGACCTTGATGTCGTCAAGATCGCGACGGGCGTGCTGAAATTCGACTTCCAAACGGGTGACGCGGCTTTCCATGCGAGGATCATGGGGACCGCCCCCGCCGCCGTCAAGAGTCGGAGAGTCGCTAGGATCAGAATGAGTTTTAAACTTTTCCTTGAATTCTAAAATTTTAGCTTTTTCAACCATCGACCTGAACTCCGAAGCTCTTACTCAGCTTGTCTATCAGGTCTACGGCTTCTCGCATCTCTGTCTCATAGCTTTTCATTGAAAAAGTTGTATTTCCAGAAATAGCTCCTTCATCCTTCAAGCTATATATTAATGATTTTTGGGTTTCTCCAATGAAATAAATAGCCGAATACAGCCGAAAAAGGCAGTCGGCAAGCTGCGCTCTTTCCTCTTTCGTCAACGGCCTTGCGTCTTCGTTCGCAGCGTCGCTCATCACACCACCCCGAACTTGACCCCGGTCTCCTTCAACTCGACGCCGAAGCAGCGCTGATAGTATTCCGCCACCGTCGACCGCTCGACCTCATCGCACTTGTTGAGGAAGGTGATGCGGAAGGCGAAGGCCAAGTCATTGAAGATGCGGGCGTTCTGCGCCCAGGTGATGACGGTGCGCGGGCTCATAACGGTGGAGACGTCGCCGTTGATGAAGCCGGCGCGGGTCATGTCGGCCAGCCGCACCATGGCGGAAACCGCGGCGCGGTCCTGATCGCTGCTCCATTCCGGGCATTTGGCCAGCACGATCTTGGTTTCGTCGTCGTGCGGCAGATAATTCAAGGTGGCGACGATGTTCCAGCGATCCATCTGACCTTGGTTGATCTGCTGGGTGCCGTGGTAAAGCCCGGTGGTGTCGCCCAGGCCCACCGTGTTGGCGGTGGCGAACAGGCGGAACGCCGGATGCGGGCGGATCACCCGGTTCTGATCCAGCAAGGTCAACTTTCCTTCCAGCTCCAACACCCGCTGGATGACGAACATCACGTCGGGGCGACCGGCGTCGTATTCGTCGAACACCAGGGCGCAGGCGTGCTGCAAGGCCCATGGCAGGATGCCTTCGCGGTACTCGGTGATCTGCTTGCCGTCGCGCAATACGATGGCGTCCTTGCCCATCAGATCGATGCGGCTGATGTGGCTGTCAAGGTTGACGCGGATGCACGGCCAGTTGAGCCGCGCCGCCACCTGCTCGATATGGGTGGATTTGCCGGTGCCGTGATAGCCCTGCACCATGACGCGCCGGTTGTAGGCGAAGCCCGCCAGGATCGCCAGCGTGGTGTCGCGGTCGAAGTGATACGCCTCGTCGATATCAGGCACATGTTCGGTGCGCTGGCTGAACGCCGGAACCTTCAGGTCGCTGTCGATGCCGAAAACCTCACGAACCGACACCGTCGTATCGGGGACGTGGTCGAAGAGAGCGTTAGGAGCGGTCGCGGCGCCGGAGGCTTGCATGAGGAGATTCCAGACTTTTTGCTGCTGCGGAATGAACCGGGTGGAATATTGCTTACCAGCCGGACGGCGTGCAAGGGAAGCGCTTTGGCGGGAAACCGGCTATACGCCGTACCACGCTTTCAGCACGGTGTAGGCTTGGTTGATGGTTTTGAGCCGCTCCTCCGCCGCTTTGTCGCCGCCGTTGGCGTCAGGGTGGTGGAGTTTCGCCAGTTCGCGATAGCGCGCCTTGACCTGATCGAAAGCGGTCGGCGGCGACAGGCCCAGCACCGCCAGCGCTTGCGCTTCCGGCGTTTCAACGACGCCAACATTGGGGCGCCCGGCGTCTTCGTTCATGTCCGCTTCGGCGCCGAAGGCGAAGCCCTTGCCGCGAGAAACCTTGTCGCGCAAGCGGCGCTCCATCAGACCCCATTTGCCCAGCGGCCAGCTTGGCCGCTGCCATGTGGTGTCACGGCGGATTTCGTCTTCAATCTGTTCTTGCGACAGCCCGGCGCAATAGTCCCATGACCGGTTGTAAGCCTGCACATGCTCCAGGCAGAACCAGTAATACTCGGTCAGATGGGTGCGATCTTTAGGCGCGCGATAGGCTCCTTCCGCGTTGCAACCGGGATGGTCGCAGCCGCGCGTCGCCGACTGCGGACGAGCGCCGAAGGAGGAGAAGTAGTCGCGTTGCGAGCGGGCGCGGTTCGGGTGAGTCATGACCAATAGTATCGCTTGCCGCCCCGCCGCGGCAAGGGCCAGCCGGCTGCTTTAGCGCGACGCCACGCCGTCGCGCTTGGCGAAGTAGCTGTCAATGGCGCGGACCAGATCGCGGGCCAGCTTTTCGCGATGATCGGCGGTGTTCAACAGCTTGGCGTCGGTCGGGTTGGAAAGATAACCCATCTCCACCAGCACCGACGGCACGTCGGGGGCGGTCAGCACGGCGAAGCCGGCTTCGCGCTGCGGCTTGCTCGCCAGCAGGCGAACGTCTTTGCTGAGATGGGTCAGGGCTTGCGAGGCGAAGCGCTTCGACTGGTTCATCGTGTCGCGCTGCGCCAAATCAATCAGTATGGAGGCGACAAGCTGGTTTTCCGCCGAAAGATCCATGCCGACGATGGCGTCGGCGCGGTTTTCCTTGGCCGCCAGCATTTCCGCCTCGCGGTCGGAAGCCTTGGTGGACAAGGTGTAGATCGACAGGCCGCGCACTTGTTCAGAACCCAGCGCGTCGGCGTGCAGGGAAATGAACAGGTCGGCCCCAGCTTCGCGGCCGATGGCGACGCGGTCGCGCAATCGGATGAAAACGTCGCTGTCGCGGGTCAGCTTGACCTGATAGCGCCCAGCGGCTTGCAGTTGGCGGCGCAATTCGCGCGCCGCCGCCAGAGTGATGTCTTTCTCATAAACCCCGCCGACGCCGATGGCGCCGGGATCGGCCCCGCCATGGCCTGGATCGATCACCACCACCGGCGGCTTGGCCG
>CALGOL010000416.1 GCA_937960755.1 uncultured Azospirillum sp. | reverse complement strand
CGAGATTACAAGGTGACTGGAGTTCAGACGTGTGCTCTTCCGATCTCCAGCCGCCGGCCGCGGAAATCTTCCGGCGCGCGGGCGGCCCCGCGCATGGTCAAGATGCGGGTGCCGTTGCCGAAGAACGGGATGGAGAAATCCACCGCCGTCTCGCGGTCCCAGGTCGGCGTGGTGATGCCGCATTCCAGTTCAATGGCGCCGTCGCGCACTTTTTCGATGCGATTTCCGGGGGTGACGGCGTGCAGGCGTAAATCCACCGGCTTGCCCAGCCGGCGTTCGGTCGCGGCGCGGATTTCCCGCAGCACGTCCACCGACAACCCGTCCAATTGTCCGTCGGCTTGCGGGAAAGAAAACGGGATGGCGTCGGCGCGGGTTCCGGCGTTGAGTTCGCCGGTGCGCTCGATACGTTCCAGCACGGTTTCGGCGGCGGCCGGAGCGGCGGCGCTGAACAGCGCGGCGGCGATCAGGCCGGCGGCGGCGCTGCGCAATTGCTGGCGGCGAAACATCCCTCTCCCCCCTGGGGAGAGGGTGGAGCCAAAGGCTCCGGGTGAGGGGGCGTACGGCCGGACGGCCGGAAAAAAGTTATGATTTGGCGAAGTTTTCCCCCTCACCCAACCCTCTCCCCCGGGGGGAGAGGGCTTCATGCGCCGGATCAGGCGATTGATCTGGGCGGCGGCGCGCTTCAACAGAGAAAAGCGGGAGGGCATGACGGAATAAGCCTTTCGCTTCAAACGGCGGCCGAGACGTTTTGGTTGGCGTTTTGGTTGGCGTTTTGGGCGGCGCGCTTGGCGGCGATGCGCGCTTCCATGCGCCCCCGCACCCGTCGCATCAACAAGGTCAACGGATAGCAGAAAAGGAAGAACCACGCCATGGCGTAGAGATATATCCATAGCATCAGATCATTATGACCCACCGCGCCGATCACCGTATTGCAACGGGAGACGATCTCGCCGACGCCGACAACCGAAGCGGTGCTCGACGCCATGACGATAATCAGCAGATAGGCGGTCCAACTGGGCAGGAACAGCATGGCGGCGGCGTGGTCGCCGCGCCGCCATTCCCGCACGGCGATGGAGAAATTATCGGAAACGAAGCCGACCACGGCGATGGACAAGGCGACCGATGCTTTCAGCCAACCCGGAACCTGAACCAGCGCGTCGCCGATACGCAGTTCACCCGGCAACAGAAAGGCGATGTAGAACAGGAAAACAAAGGTCGGCACGTTGCGGGCGACCTCCGTCATGGTCAGCCCGGCGCGGCGCGGCGCTGATTTTTCCGACAGCCGCATTAAGGCGAGCCCCGCCCCCAGCACGGTGCCGATCAGCATCGCGACCAGCGATATCAATATGTTGAGCGCGAAGCCGCCGGCCAAATACGGCGTCCAGACCCAAAGCGCGTCGAGGATTTCAAGCGGCTGCATGCTGGACCGCCCCCTTGTCGGCGAGGCGGCGCTCCGCCCGCTCCAACAGCCGCACCACCGCCAGCACCAGCAGGAAATAGATCGCCATCAACAGGTTCATCATCACGCCGATATTGCCGCGCTCCGCCATCACCGCGGTGGCGGCGGAAATCAGTTCAGGCACGGCGATGGCGCTGGCCATGCCGGTGGCCTTGACGATATTGACCAGCGACGCCGCCAAAGCCCCGAAGGCGAGGCGGAACGCCTGCCCGCCGCCCTTCCAGCCCAGCCGATAGCCGGGATCGCGGGCGCGCAGCACCCCCGCCGCCTCCAGGAAGGCGAAGACGTTGGCCGAGCCGGCGTAGAGCGACAGGCAGGCCGCCGCCACCAAAAAACCATCCACCGTCCAGCCGTAGCGCGTCACCACCACGCCGCCGATGCCGAAGAAAAACACGTACATCTGCAACAAGGGCGGGGTGGAGCGGCCGATGGTGAACAGCGCCGTCATGAACGGGCTCAGCAGCGGAATGCGGGCGTCGGCGACGACGGCCCCGGCGAAGCCGATCAACAGACTGCCCAACAGGCAGGCGATCGCCAGCTTCACCGTCACCATCAAGCCGGTCAGGAAACGGTCACGGTCGTAGCTGTCGTAGACGACGGAGAAGTCGAGCCCGAAGCGTTCTTTCACCATCAGGCCGAAGCGGTGCAGGCCTTCGGCTTCCGACGAGGTCACCACCGCGTCGATGCGGCATTCCGCCGGCCAGTCGCCCGACGGGCGGCGGGCGCAGACCGGGCTTCCGTCCGGCTTTTTCTGGCTCCAAAGCTGGTGGTTCTGCGCGACGAAGGGGGACGGCTTGAGCTTCCAGCGCTTTTCCAACTCAACGAAAAAGCCGTCGCGGTGCCATTCGGCGACCATGTCTTCAATGGCGCGGGCCATTCGTCCGCCGCGTTCCGCCGCCGACAGCGCCATCGACCACGGGGTGAGCAGGGTGGAGGGCAGGGGCATTTCGTACCCCGCCCATTCCGGGTTCATCAGGTCGCCGGCGATGGCGGTGTCGTCATAGAGCCAAGCGACGCAGCGGCCGTCGCGCAGCGCCAGCTTGGCGTCGCGGGCGCCGTTGAACACCTGCAATTCCAGCAGGTAGCGCTCGACCATCGGGCGGTTGAACAACGCGCCCTGGGTGGCGCAGATCTTGCGGCCGCGCAGATCGCCCCAGGTGTTGAACGACTTGCCCGCCGGCGTCATGACGTTGGCGCCGCTGGCGTAATAGCTGGGTTCGATCAACGTGGCGATTTTGCGCCGCTCGGCGGTGTCGCCCATGGTGGCGATGACCAGGTCGACGCTGCCGTCCTCCAGCTTTTGCAGCCGGTTGGCGGCGCTGACGCCGACAAGGCGCACCTCCACCCCCAGCCGCCTGGCGATTTCCCGCGCGATGTCGGGCTCATAGCCGACGACGGCCCCGGCGTGGTCGAGCATGCCGAAGGGCGGATAATCGGTCTTGACCCCGACCACCAGCGCGCCGCGCTTCTCCACCATCTCCAGCCGGTCGGCGTGGGCCGGAGCGGCGAAGAGGAGGAGAAGGGAGAGGAGGGCGAGGAGAGACAACCCTCTCCCGAATCGTCCCATGGCGGTTAGCCAAGTGTCTGGCCGCAGTTGCTTTTGTCTTTTTTCGTCACCCCGGCGAAGGCCGGGGTCCAGAACGGCGCCGACGATTTGCTGAACAGCCTGGATTCCGGCCTTCGCCGGAATGACGGAGAAAAGAGCAAGAATGAAAGAGCGCGTTCTTTGCAGCCCGCCTTTGGAGAGGGTTCCCAGGCAAACAATCCCGCTCATTTCCCCTCCGCCTCCGCGACGACGAGAAAGCCGTAGCTCATCGACAAGGGCAGCAGGCGGCGCAACGCCGCGTCGGCCAGCCGGGCGGCCTTTGACAGCACGACGCCGCGTTCGGGGAAAATGCTTTCCGCGGTGGAGATCAGCGGCCGGAAGCCGGCGGCGCGCACCTCGTCCTCCAACTCGCCGGGTTGGTAGAGGTGATAATAAAGATCCACATGCACCCCGTCGGCCTCGCGGGCGTAGAGAATGTCGCCGGGCTCCAATTCGCCCGATTCGATCAACGGTTTGGCCGCCGCCTGTTCGGCGTGGAAACGGCGGCGGGCG
>CALGOL010000415.1 GCA_937960755.1 uncultured Azospirillum sp. | reverse complement strand
CATGCCGCTGTCGGCGATTAACGATTACGCCGAAACCATCATCCAGCCGCGCATCGCCACCTTGCCCGGCGTGGCGCAGGTGCTGGTCTACGGCGCGCAGAAATACGCCGTGCGGGTGCAGGTCGACCCCGACGCGCTGGCGCAGCGCGGCATCGGCATCGACGAACTGCAAAAAGCGCTGGCCTCGGCCAACGCCAACACGCCGGTGGGATCATTGTCGGGGCCGCGCCAGCAATTGGTGATCGCCGCCAACCCGCAGCTTCCCAATGCCGAAGCCTTCGGCGGGCTGGTGGTGGCGTTCCGCAACGGCGCGCCGGTGCGGCTGTCCGATGTCGCCCGCGTGCAAGACAGCGTGGAGAACACCCGCACCGCAAGCTGGTTCAACGGTCAGCGCGCCATCATCCTGGCGGTGCAGCGCCAGCCCGACGCCAACACTGTGGCGGTGGTGGATTACGTCCGCGATCTGCTGCCGGCCTTGCGGGCGCAACTGCCGCCGGGGCTGGCCATCGACGTCACCGTCGACCGTTCGCAGTCGATCCGCGAAGCGGTGGCCGACGTGCAATTCACCCTGGCGCTCACCATCGTGCTGGTGGTGCTGGTGATCTTCTTGTTCCTGCGCCGACTGACCGCGACGATGATTCCGGCGCTGGCGGTGCCGATTTCGCTGATCGCCACCGCGGCCGGCATGCATCTTTTCGGCTTTTCCATCGACAACATCTCGCTGCTGGCGCTGACCTTGTCAGTGGGGCTGGTGGTGGATGACGCCATCGTCATGCTGGAGAACATTGTTCGCTATATTGAAGAAGGGATGAAGCCGTTCGACGCGGCGTTGAAAGGCGCGCGGGAAATCGGCTTCACCATCCTTTCCATCACCCTGTCGCTGGTGGCGGTGTTCATCCCTATTTTGTTGATGGGCGGCGTGGTCGGCCGGTTGTTCCACGAATTCGCCGTCGTCGTGACCATGGCGATCGCGGCTTCCGCCTTCGTATCGCTGACCTTGACGCCGATGATGTGCGCCCGGCTGCTGCGGCCGGAGGTTCACGGCGCGCAAGCCGGCTGGCTGTCCCGCACGCTGGAAGGCGGGTTTGAGGCGATGCTGTCGGGCTACGCCCGCAGCTTGCGTTGGGTGTTGGCGCGGCCGGTCAGCATGGGTTTTTTGATGATTTTGACGGTGGCGGCGACGGTCTGGCTGTTCCGCGAGATTCCCAAGGGCTTCTTCCCCACCGAAGACATCGGTCAGTTGTTCGTTTCCACCGAAGCCGCCACCGATATCTCTTTTCCCGCCATGGCGGAGCGGCAACGCCAGGCGGCGGCCATCGTGCAGGCCCATCCGGCGGTGGAGCGGGTGGTTTCTGCGGTCGGCGGCGGCGGCAGCTCAACCGTGAATTCCGGCCGCATGTTCGTGTCGTTGAAGCCGCGCGACCAGCGCCCGCCGGTGGGGGAGGTGATCCAGCAACTGCGTCGCCAAACCGCCCATCTCCCGGGGTTCGCCGTTTTTTTCCAGCCGGTGCAGAACCTGCGCCTCGGCGCGCGCAACTCCAAGAGCCTTTATCAGTACACCATGCAAGGGCTTGACACGGCCGAACTTTACGAATGGGCGGCGCGGATGGAGGAAGCGATGCGCGGCGACGCGCGTTTGCAGGACGTCTCCAGCGATTTGCAAATCAATAATCCGCAAGCCTACGTGCATATCGACCGCGAGCGCGCCGCGACGCTCGGCGTGGCGGTGGATCAGGTGCGGGCCACGCTCTACAGCGCTTTTGGTCAGCGTCAGGCTTCGACAATCTATACGCCGGCCAACGACTATCAGGTGATTATTGAGCTGAAGCCGGAGCGCCAGCAAAGCGACGCCGACCTGTCGCGGATTTTCGTGCGCGCCGCCGACGGCCGGCTGATCCCGCTGGAGGCCTTCGCACGAGTCGAGCGTACGGTGGGGCCGCTGTGGATCAATCATCAAGGCCAGCTTCCCGCCGTCACCTTGTCGTTCAATCTGCCGCCCGGCGTGGCGCTGGGCGACGCCGTGGCGGCGGTGAAGGGGTTGGAAGCCAGAATGGGCTTGCCCGCCACGGTGGTCACCGGTTTTTCCGGCACGGCGCAGGTGTTCGAGCAGGCGCAGGCCGGCCAAGCGCTTTTGCTGCTGGCGGCGGTGCTGGTGATCTACATCGTGCTTGGCGTTCTTTATGAAAGCTACATCCATCCCTTGACCATCTTGTCCGGTTTGCCGGCGGCCTGCGTCGGGGCGTTGGGAACCTTGCTGCTGCTGGGCCAGGAACTCAGCGTCATCGCCGTGATCGGCCTGTTGATGCTGATCGGCATCGTCAAGAAAAACGCCATCATGATGATCGACTTCGCGTTGGCCGCTCAGCGCGGCGAAGGGTTGACGCCGCGCGAAGCCATTGAACAAGCTTGCCTGCAACGCTTTCGCCCAATCATGATGACCACCATGGCCGCCGTCATGGGCGCGCTGCCCATCGCGCTTGCCCATGGCGCGGCGGCGGAACTGCGCCAGCCGCTGGGACAGGCGGTGGTCGGCGGACTGATTGTCTCGCAGGCGCTGACGCTTTACATCACGCCAGTGCTCTATCTTTATATGGAAAACCTGTCCGCCAGAGCCTCGCGGCTGTTCGGCGGCGACGACAAGCCGGCGGCGGCGGAATGAGCGGCGGAATGAAAAGTGATGCGACAGTTGCCCGAAAGCCGTCGCTTCCGGCATAGTGCGATTTCGATCTAATTGTTTTCATTCGTCGTCGGACCACTGATGACGCATTTATTACCAAGGGGGCGGTCAGGTCGATGAGCGGTGCGGGCAACCAGCCAGGGGACGGCGCCGGTAAAGGGGCGTCGCTGAGCGGCAATCTCATGGACGTGCCGAAGGCGCGGCTTGTCGTCGTTGAATCGCCGCAGCTTGATGGTCCCTTGCCGAATAGCGGCGTCGTTACGCTGACGCCGGGGACTGAGCAGGTGATCGGTCGCGACTCCGGCTGCTCCTTCGCCGTGCCGTCGCGCAAGCTCTCCCGCCAGCACGCCCGCATTTTCGGCGGCGTCGGCGCTTGGGGCATCGAAGACCTCAACAGCACCAACGGCGTGTTGGTGAATAAACAGCGCGTCACTACGGCGTGGCTGAAGCAGGGTGACGAAATTCGCCTTGGCCCAGTGGCGTTCCGCTACGAGTTGGAGGCCCCGGCGGTTCCGGAAGGCGCCACCGTCACCATGACCACCGCGATGACCCAGGCGCGCGGGCCGCAACCGCCGGACGACGACGGCGGCGAGCGCACCATGATGATCGGCTCGCTTTCCGCTTCCAAGGCGGTGATCGACGCCGCTCGTAAGAGCGAACCGAAACAGGCCCCCGCCGCGGCGGCGCCGCCGGTCCGCCCTAAGGCGGAGCCGGTAAAAGCGCCGCGGGAGCCGCTGAACCTCAAAAAAATTGCTCTTTTCGGCGTGTTGGCCGCCATTCTGGCGGCGGGCGGCGTCGCCGGAGCGATTTGGTGGCCGCAGTATCAAAAAGAACAGGCGATGGCGGAGGTGGCGCAATCGGGCGCCCGCGTCGCCCGCATTGTGGTGGCGCGGGTGCGCGACCATGTTGGTCCAGGCGCCGGCGACGGCCGCTTTGACGAGGATGTCGCCGCCATCCGGCCAGCGCTTGACCGCACTTGGGAAGTGCTGGTCAGCTACCCGGAAGAAGCCTCGCTGGCGGAAATTTACGCCCGACTGCGTTTCTTGTCATTTGAGCGCAGCTTCGCCGGGGCGTTGGCGAAGGACGACTTCGTCGAGGCGGCGCGGATGGCGCAAGACGCCCAAGGCCGCTTGATGGGCATTGAACGCGACCTGCCGCCCGCTACCGATCCGTCGCAAAAACGCGAGTTGACCGCGGCGATAGAACTGCTGGATTTCGCCGGTTTGCTGGTGGAGTTCCGCGCCTTCGCCCGCAAGCATCCGCAAGTCAACGCCGCCGCCGCCGACATGCCGACCCGCGAGCAAATGCTGGCGTTCGACCAGAAGCGCGAGCAATTCATCAAGCTGCGCCGCACCCACAACAAGGTGCTGTCCATCGATTATCTGCTGTTCAATCGCATTGTTCAGGAAGTTGAAAACCGCGATTTGTCGCTGATTAATCACTGGCGGGAGTTTTTGACCGCCCG
>CALGOL010000414.1 GCA_937960755.1 uncultured Azospirillum sp. | reverse complement strand
CCCGGCGCTGCTGTCGCGGGCGGCGCAGCTCGCCACCTTGCGCCGGGCGCTGTGCGACGGCGGCAAGCGCTATCGCGCCGACGATCTGGAAGCGCTGATTCCCGGCTTGCTGGCGTGGCTGTTGGACGGCGGCGAGCGGGGCTGGCTGTTCACCGCCGCCGCCACCGGCCGGCCGTTGCCCTATGTCGTCACCCGCATCGACTTCACCCCGGCGTCCAACGACGAAAGCGCCCGGCTGTTCATCGAGTTGAAGGCCAACACCAAGGGTTCGGTGGCGACCAACGTGCTGCGCATATCCGGGCCGGAGGCGGAGGGCCTGACCATCGGCGAAATCTTCGCCGCCAAAGGCTATTTGAAGGAAACGCCGGAACTGCTGGCGGCCTATGACGCGGCGGAGGCGCGCTATTTCGACTGGCGCGCCCGCAGCGGCGCGCAGTTTTCCGCCCAAGGCGTCGGGATTTACGCCGCCGACCCCAGCGCCAGTCAGCGCGAAATGGACTGGTCGCGCAAGGACATGGTGGTGCTGTCGAGCCAGGGCGGTTTCGCCCGGCTGGTCAACGACGAATCCATCCTCGCCGACCGGGCGCTGACCCTGGATGCGCCGGGCGACGTGACGGCGGTCTATTTGCGCAAAGCCGGCAAGAGCAACGCTTATGAAGAAGAAGACGCGGTGGAGAAGCTGCGCGCCAAGCTGCCGGCGGGCTTTTTCACCCGCATGCCGGTGCATGGCTATATTTTGATGTTCCATCTCGACCTGCATCATTACGTCTGGGTGCATGTCGACGACATGCAGCCATACGCATATCAGCCGGCCTTGAAGCAAAAGCTGGTGCTGCCGCCGGAACAGATCGACCTGATCGACATCCTGACGGCCGAAATGGACCTGTTGATGGACGATATCATCGTTGGCAAATCTGGCGGCGCCACGGTGCTGTGCGCCGGCCCGCCCGGCGTCGGCAAAACCCTGACCGCCGAGGTCTATTCGGAAATCATCCGCCGCCCGCTTTATCGCGTGCATTCCGGTCAGTTGGGGCTGAACGTCATGGCGATGGAGACGGCGCTGAAGGAGGTGTTGACCCGCGCCCAGCGCTGGGGCGCCGTCATGCTGATCGACGAAGCCGACGTCTACATCCGGCGGCGCGACGACGATATGACGATGAACGCGGTGGTCGGGGTGTTCCTGCGGGTGCTGGAGTATTTCAATGGCTTGCTGTTTCTCACCACCAACCGCATCGACGACATCGATGAAGCCATCATCTCCCGCTGCATCGCGCTGATCCGCTATCAGCCGCCCGACGCCGCCGCCCGCGCCCGCATCTGGGGGGTGATGGCCGAGCAGTTCGGCTTGACGCTGTCGGCTGGGCTGATCGAGGAGTTGGCCCGCGTCTTCCCCGCAGCCACCGGCCGCGACATCAAGGGGCTGGCCAAGCTGACGGCGAAGTTCTGCAATCAAAAGCAATTGCCGCCCGACATGGCGGCGTTCCGCCGCTGCGCGGTGTTCCGCGGGCTGGAGGCGGCGGGGTGAGGTCGGCTTAAACGAGCCGCGTCAGGCGCGGATGTTGACCCCGCCCGACCCGCTGCTGAACATGTCCATCAATGCGCCCAGCTTGTTGTCGCGCGGCCATTCCCCCTTGGCCGCCGCGGTCAGCGCGCCGCCGCCGCTTTCCGGCATCAGCGAGGTCAGCGAATTAGAGCCGTTGACGCCGATCCCCGGAATATCCACCGCGGCGGTGAAGGTCTTCACCATTTTGACCAGCGGGTTGTCGCCGTCTTTTTCGCCATGGATGGCGGCGAAGGCGTCGAGCAGGCGGGTTTTCGCATCGAAGCCTTTGCCGGCGAATTCCTTGCCGGCGAACTCCATCAACAGGTCGTCGCCGGTCAGGTTGCTGATCGCGGTATTGAAGCCGTTGATGTTCTTCTGAAAAGCATAGTTGACGATGTCGCCGTAGGGGTTGTCGGCCTTCATCCGCTCCTGCTCTTGGCGCAATTCGACAAGCTGGGCGTCCATTTTCATTTGCGGCTCGCGGGTCATCGCCCGAAAGCCTTCGCCGTCGATTTCCTTGGCGTCCAGCAACGCCATGGCTTTTTCAACGGTCTGCATGTATTCGCCGCGGATTTCCCCCATGCGGGCGCCGTATTCTTTGAACGCCTCACTCTGCTGCTGGCCGACCCGCAGCATGTCGGCGTCTTCCTCATCGCGCGGCCGCTCTTTAACATAGCGGTTGAACAGCCCGTCGGTGGCGAGCGCCCGCAGGCCGAGCGCCACCTCGTCGGCTTTCATCATGCCGGCGGTCACCAGGCTTTCCAGGGCTTCTTTGCCCTTGTCGTCCAGCAGGGAGAACATGTCGGCGGCGACGCCGGTCAGCGATTTCGCCAGCACGCCGCCGACCGCGCTTTGCTGCGTCGCCTGGGCTTTTTTGGGCTGAAACACCGCTTCTTGCGCTTCGGCGTTAGGGAGGCCCGCGGCGGGC
>CALGOL010000413.1 GCA_937960755.1 uncultured Azospirillum sp. | reverse complement strand
CGACGCTCTTCCGATCTCCTCGCGCACGCGCTCGGCCTGCGCGTGCAGATCGTCGACCTGGACCTGCAGCGCGCGCAGCTCGTCGTGGTGGGCCTGGCCATCGGCGCTCATGTCCGACGCCTCGGCGTCGCCGGCGCGTCGCACGATCGCCGCGAGCTGATCGCGGTAGCCGCGGTACCGGCCGACCGTCTCGGCGCGCGTCGCCGGCGGCAGGTCGGTGTAGTTGTCGACGTTGGCGATCTGCGCGATGCGCGCGAAGTGATGTACGCGGCGCGCGAACGGGAGCTGGCTCGCGAGCAAAGCATCGGCGCGCTGATTTGGGGATGGATCAAAAAGGCGTTGGTCGGCCACGGCTATCGGCTCGAATACGCGCTTTACTGGTCGCTGGGTTTGATCGCGCTTGGGGTTCTGGTCGCCCCGCGGGCCTATAAAGACATCCGGCTGAACTGGCGACTGCGGATTTTCTTCAGCATCACCATGTTCATCCCCTTCCTTGAGATCAACAAGCGCGCCGCGCTGGAGCGGCTGGACGATTCGCGCGCGATTTTCTTCTATTTCATAATCATATGCGGCGTCGCCATTCCGGGAATGGTCGCCGCGGCGCTGCTCGGGGCCATCGGCTGACGCCCATCGGCTTGCATCAAGAGGGGAGGGGAGAGAGGGTGTCCGCGCGCGCGCTGTTTCTCGACCGCGACGGCGTCATCAACGTCGATTACGGCTATGTCGGCGATTTGGAGCGCTTCGTCTTCATGGACGGCGTTTTCGATCTGTGCCGCGCGGCGGTTGGGCGCGGCTTCCGTTTGGCGGTGGTCACCAATCAATCTGGCGTCGCCCGCGGCTATTACGACATGAGCGCCGTCAGCCGTTTGCATGCGGCGATGGAGCGGGCCTTCATCGAAGCCGGCGCGCCGCTGACCGCCGTCGCGGTCTGCCCGTTTCTGCGCGGCGGATCGGTTCCCGACTACGCCCGCGACAGCTATTGGCGCAAGCCCAATCCGGGCATGATCCTGGAGACGGCGCGCCGCTTCGGTCTCGACCCGGCCCGCTCGGCGCTAATCGGCGATTCCGCCACCGACATGCGGGCGGCGCGCGCCGCCGGGATCGGTTTGCGGCTGCGCCTCGCTCCGGCGGGGACTGAAGACCCTGACGCCGATTTCGTCGCGCCGGATCTGCGCCAGGCGGCGGCCCGCCTGTTCGCCGCTTGAGCCGGGACGCCCCTTGCCCGCCTTGGCGGCGGCGGGTTAACCTGCCCGCCGTCATGGTTGGAAACGATTGGCGCAACAGGTTAACAGCAAAGGTTTTTTTATGAAACGCATCGTCGTCACCGGAGGCGCCGGGTTCATCGGCTCGGCCGTCGTCAGACAGTTGATCGACGAAACCGACGCCGCCGTTCTGAACATCGATAAAATGACCTATGCGGCGAATCCGGCCTCGCTCGCCGACCTCGCCGATCATCCGCGCTACGCCTTTTCCCAGACCGACATTTGCGACGCCGACGCGCTGCGCCGCCTGTTCGCCGATTGGCGCCCCGACACCGTCATGCATTTGGCGGCGGAATCCCATGTCGACCGGTCGATCGACGGCCCCGAAGCCTTCATCCGCACCAATCTTCTAGGCACATATCATCTGCTGGACGCCGCGCGGTTCTATTGGTCCGGCCTGTCGGGCGACGCCCGCGAACGGTTCCGCTTCCACCACGTCTCCACCGACGAGGTGTTCGGCTCGCTGGGGCCGACCGGGCTGTTCAGCGAGACCACGCCCTATCAGCCCAATTCGCCCTATTCCGCCAGCAAAGCCGGCTCGGATCATTTGGCGCGGGCGTGGCGGGAAACTTATGGCCTGCCCGTCGTGCTGTCCAACTGCTCGAACAATTACGGTCCGCGCCAGTTCCCTGAAAAACTCATTCCGCTGATGATCCTGAAAGGGCTGGCGGGAGAGCCGATGCCGGTCTACGGCGACGGCGGCAACGTCCGCGACTGGTTGTTCGTCGAAGATCACGCCCGCGCCTTGCGGCTGACGGCTGAGCGCGGCCGGGTGGGGGAAAGCTACAACATCGGCGGGCGCTGCGAGTGCGACAACCTGACGGTGGTGCGGACCATCTGCGACCTGCTGGACGAAATCGCTCCGGCCGGCGCGCCGCACGCCCGCCTCATCACTTTTGTCGCCGACCGACCGGGCCATGACCGGCGCTACGCCATCGACTGCGGCAAGATCGAACGCGAACTGGGCTGGACGCCGCGGGAAAGCTTTCAATCCGGCTTGCGCAAAACGGTGGAATGGTACGTCGCGCGGGAAGACTGGTGGCGTCCGGTGCTGGACGGCAGCTACCGCGGCCAGCGGCTCGGGCTGTCCGACGCCGGGAATTCGTCGTCATGAAAATCCTTGTGCTGGGCGCGTCCGGGCAATTGGGCGACGCGCTGCTGCGGGCGGCGCGGGCCCCCGGCGCCAGTCCCCGGATCGAGATGATCGGGCTGGCCCGCCCGGCTTTCGATCTCGCCCGCGGCGTTCCCTTGATCC
>CALGOL010000412.1 GCA_937960755.1 uncultured Azospirillum sp. | reverse complement strand
GACCCCGCGCGCCAAGGCCGATCCGTCCAAGAGATCGGCCAAAGCGGCGCGGGCGGCGGTGAAATCGTCGATCATCGCCGCTTCCAGCGCGTCGGCCAGCAAGCGTTCGTCCGGCGACCAGCGGCGGCACTGCGGCGGCCGCAACATGACGTCGCGGGAGGCGTGCTCCGCCACCAGCGACAGCAGCGCGTTCAAATCGTCCAACGCCGCCGCGGCGGCGGCGCCAGCCAGCGCGCGGGCGTCGTCCGCCACCGTCAAACGCCATTGGTCGGGTTGAAAATGCCAGCCGCGCGCCGCCTGAACCATCAGCCGGTTTGCGGCTTCCGCCGGATCGAATGCGTCCATATCGGGCCCCTGTCTTGAGCGTGTTCGTTGGTATCCTTACTCTGACTATGGATATAATGCAAGTCATTCTCATTCGCTTTTCACCGCATTGCTGCGGCGCGATAAAAAGTCGCCCGCCCGGTCGCCGGCCTTGGCGACGGGGCGGCGGCCGGGTTAGGCTGGCGCATGCCTCCTGACGTCCCCGATATTTTCGATCCCGCCTCCGGCGCGCCTTCACCCGACGCCGGCCAGCCTTTCGCCCTGGTGGTGGACGACGAGGAGGGCATCCGCAGCTTTCTCGCCCGCACGCTGGAGCGCCGCGGCTGGCGGGTGGAGACCGCCGAAAGCGCCGAAGACGCCGCCGCCTTGCTGGCGGATCGCCATGTCGACGTGATCGCGCTGGATGTCGCCCTGCCCGGCCGCTCGGGGCTGGAATGGCTGAAACAATTGGACGAAGCGGGTTTTCCGGGCGAGGTGGTGCTGATGACGGCCTTCGCCGACATGCAGACCGCGATTGAAGCGTTGCGCGCCGGCGCCGCCGACTTCATCCTCAAGCCGTTTCGCGCTGAACAGATGGTCAACGCCATCACCCGCGCGATGGAGCGGGCGCGGCTGACGCGGGAAAACTACGTGTTGCGCCGACAACTCGCCAAGCGTCCTGGCGCCGCGCAAGCCATCGTCGGCGAATCCGACGCCATGATCCGGCTGCGCCAATTGATCGGCCGCGTCGCCCCTACCCCGACCACGGTGCTGATTCAAGGCGAATCCGGCGTCGGCAAGGAGCTCGTCGCCCGCGCGCTGCATGAGCAATCCCCCCGCGCCGCCAATCCGTTCGTTGCGCTAAACTGCGCCGCCGTCGCGCCTGAACTGGTGGAGGCGGAGCTGTTCGGCCATGTCCGCGGCGCCTTCACCGGGGCGCGGGACAGCCGCAAGGGACTGTTCTATTACGCCCACGGCGGCACGTTGTTTTTGGACGAAATCGGCGAACTGCCGGGCGGGCTGCAATCCAAGCTGCTGCGGGTGTTGGAGGAGCGGCGTATCCGCCCCGTCGGCGCCGAGCAGGAAATCCCGGTGGATGTGCGCGTGGTGGCCGCGACGAACCGCGATCTCAAAGCGGAGGCCGCCGCCGGCCGCTTCCGCCAGGATCTTTACTTCCGGCTGGCGGTGATGCCGCTGACCGCGCCGCCGTTGCGCCACCGCGGCGCCGACGCGCTGGTCTTAGCAGAGATGTTCATGGCCGACCTGTCGCAACGCCTGGGCGCGCCGCCCTTGGCGCTGACCGACGCGGCGCGCGGCGCGAAGATCGGAAGAGCGTCGTGTAGGGAAAGAGTGTAGATCTCGGTGG
>CALGOL010000411.1 GCA_937960755.1 uncultured Azospirillum sp. | reverse complement strand
CACGGCGTCGCGCACGCGAACCCAGCCGCCGTCGGAGCCGGGAACGGCGCCCTTCAGCAGGATCAGGCCGCGGTCTTCGTCAACCGACACAACCTTCAGGTTCAGCACGGTGACCTGCTCGTGACCCAGGTGACCAGCCATCTTCTTGTTCTTGAAGACCTTGCCGGGATCCTGACGGTTGCCGGTGGAGCCGTGGGAACGGTGCGACACCGACACGCCGTGCGAGGCGCGCAGACCGCCGAAGTTCCAGCGCTTCATGCCGCCGGCGAAACCCTTACCGATCGAGGTGCCGGTGACGTCCACAAACTGGCCGGGAACGAAATGCGCGGCCGACAGTTCGGCGCCGACTTCGATCACCGCGTCGGGGGCGACGCGGAATTCCGCCACCTTGCGCTTGGGCTCGACGCTCGCCTTAGCGAAATGGCCGCGTTCGGCCTTCGTGACGTTCTTCACCTTGATGGCGCCGGCGCCGAGCTGAACGGCGGAGTAGCCGTCCTTATCCTCGGTGCGCACCGCCACCACCTGGCAGCCGTCCACTTTCAGCACAGTCACCGGCACGTGCTCGCCTTCATCCGTGAAGACGCGGGTCATGCCGACTTTCTGCGCGATCAATCCTGACCGCATATCGTTTTTCTCCTCAACAGGGACGTCCCATAGGGAGAGGTCCCTCGCCAAGCCGTTGGCTCAAAAAAACTAACGGGCGATTACTGCCGGGCGATTACTGCAACTTGATCTCGACGTCCACGCCGGCGGCGAGGTCGAGCTTCATCAGCGCGTCCACGGTCTGCGGCGTCGGCTCGACGATGTCGAGCAACCGCTTGTGGGTGCGGATTTCGAACTGTTCGCGCGACTTCTTATCGACGTGCGGCGAGCGGTTCACAGTGAACTTTTCGATCTGCGTGGGCAGCGGGATCGGTCCCCGAACCCGGGCCCCGGTCCGCTTGGCGGTGTTGACGATCTCGCTGGTGGACTGGTCCAGCACGCGATGATCGAACGCCTTCAAGCGGATGCGGATGTTTTGGTTGTCCATATCCAAGCGTCCTTGTTTCACATTCCTGGCGGCGCCGCTCCCCCGAGCGCTGCCCTTCGTCGGCCGGCGAAGCCGCCATTCGCACATAAAAAACGATCACCCGGCCGGCGCGGGGGAGCCGGACTGGCGACCTTCAACATTTTGTCGGGCGAGCTGAACAGCCGATCAAAGCCGCATCCGTCGCCGGAGCGGGCTCTTGCTTGATCGGGCCGCGTCTGAACCTGAACCCAGGCCCACAGCCAACCCTCAAAACCGAGAGTGGGCCTTTTACGCTTATGACCGTCTGATGTCAACGCCAATTGCGGGCCGCATAGGCGCGCCGAAACGGTGAAAACGCCGGGGAAACCGCGTTTTTTTCGCGCTCGCGGCGCCATTGGCGGCGCGCGGGGCTTGACCCGCCGGGCGCTGTCGGTATGCTCCGCCCCCGTCCCGCCCCCGGCCTCAGCGGCTCGTCCGTCCGCACGCCGAATCATGTCAGGTCCGCCGATGTCGTCACCGCTCGACCGTCTCTCATCCCTTGTCGCCGACGACATGTCGGACGTCAATAACTTGATCGTGCAGCGGATGGACTCCTCGGTGGCGCTGATACCGCAGCTCGCCGGCTACATCGTCGCCGCCGGCGGCAAGCGCCTGCGCCCGGTGCTGACCCTGGCCGCCGCCCGCATGGTGGGATATCAGGGCGAACACCATAAGCTGTTGGCGGCGGTGGTGGAGTTCATCCATACCGCGACGTTGCTGCACGACGACGTGGTGGACGAAAGCGACCTGCGTCGCGGTCAAGCCTCAGCCAACGCGGTTTTCGGCAATAAATCGAGCGTGTTGGTTGGCGACTTCCTGTTCTCGCGCTCCTTCGTTTTGATGGTGGAGGTCGGCTCGCTGGCGGTGCTCGACATCCTGTCGCGGGCGTCGGCCGTCATCGCCGAAGGCGAAGTGCTGCAACTTCAGACCACCAACGACATCACCACCGACGAGCAAGCCTATCTCGCCGTCATTAAGGCGAAAACCGCCGAGCTGTTCGCCGCCGCCGCCCGCGTCGGCGCCGAAGTGGCGGACCGCCCGGCGGCCGAATGTCAGGCGCTATGGGACTACGGCATGAACCTTGGCGTCGCCTTTCAGTTGATCGACGATGTGCTGGATTACTCCGCCCATCAGGCGACCTTGGGCAAAACCGTGGGCGACGACTTCCGCGAGGGCAAGCTCACCTTGCCGGTGGTGCTGGCGGTGGCGGCGGCTGACGACGAAGAACGCGCTTTCTGGAAGCGCGCCATGGAGGACCTGGCGCAAGAGGACGACGACCTCGCCCGCGCCCAAGCCCTGATGGCCAAACACGACACGCTGGCCCAGACCGTCGCCCGCGCCCGCCAGTACGGCGAAGTCGCCCGCCAAGCGCTGGCGATTTTCCCCGACTCGCCGATTCGCCAAGCGCTGATCGACGTCGTCGATTTCGTGGTCGAACGCGAATTTTGATTCCGCTGGCGCGCCGCAGCGGGGCGCGCTAGCTTGGCGCCATGTCCGAAGGCAAAACCGTCATCCTCACCGGGGCCAGCCGGGGTATCGGCCACGCCACCGTTCGCCGCTTCAGCGCCGAAGGCTGGCGCGTCATTTCCTGTTCGCGGGAGGACGTGCCGGCCGATTGCCGCCGCGATCCCAACTGGACGCACCATATCTCAGCCGACCTGTCGGATCGCGACAGCCGCGCCCGCTTTGTCGAGCTTGCCAATAAAGCGTTGGACGGCGCGCCGCTGCACGCGCTCATCAACAACGCCGGGGTGTCGCCTAAGACCGAAATCAAGGAGCGGCTGGGTTGCCTGAACGGCGACATCAACGGCTGGTATCGGGTTTTTGAGCTGAACTTTTTTGCGCCGCTGGTGCTGGGGCGCGGTTTCGCCGCCGCGCTGGCGCGTGGCAAAGGGGCCATCGTCAACGTCACCTCCATCGCCGGCCACGCGGTGCATCCCTTCGCCGGGTCGGCCTATTCGACGTCGAAAGCCGCGCTATCGGGACTGACGCGAGAAATGGCGGTGGAGTTCGCCGAAATCGGCGTCCGCGTCAACGCCGTGGCGCCGGGAGAAATTGAAACCGCGATGACCGGCCCGGAGTACGACGTGCTGATCCCGCGCATCCCGATGCGCCGCATGGGCAGCCCGGAGGACGTCGCGGCGGTGATGTTTTACCTCTGCGGCCCCGATTCGGGCTACGTCACCGGCACGGAAATCTTCATCACCGGCGGCCAGCACCTGTTTTAATTCGCCGCCGGTCGGCGAACCTATAGCTGCGCCGGTCGGCGCATGGTCCCAAACCAGTAATCCTCAATTCGCTTCACCGCGACGAACAGATCGTCGATATCCACCGGCTTGGGCAAATAGCCGGAGGCCCCAGAAGCATAAGCGGCGGAAACGTCCCGCTCGGCGTCCGACGTGCTGACCACCACCACTGGCGGCAGACGCACGCCGGGTTCCTGCCGAGCCTTCAGCAAAAATTCCTGCCCGCTCATTTGCGGCATGTTGAGATCCAGCAGGATGAGATCCGGTCCCGGCCGATGCGCCTTAGCGCATTCCCGCAGCTTTTCCAGCGCCTCCGCGCCATTGCCGGCCGTCGTCACGTTGCAGGCGTAGCCGGCCTGCCCAAGCGCCATTCTCAACAGCAGGACATCCGCCGGCTCGTCGTCAACGATCATCACCTCAAAGGGCGCCATCGCACTAGCCATCCGAGACGCGCTCCCCGCCAGTTTCACCATAAAAACGGCAGTTGATGATTTAGACCGCCGCCAGATAGAAACAATACCCAGACCCGCTTCCCCAGAGTTGTCAAATATACAATAAAGTCGATAAGTTACATTTCTAACCTTTAATATTCGTTAACGCGCCGTCGCCAACCAGGGCGGGGCCGCCCGTCGGCAAATCGATGATAAACCGGCACCCTCGCCCCAGCGCCGACTCGACACGGATGGCGCCCCCCAAGCGCTCGACGATTTTCTTGCAGATCGCCAGCCCGATGCCGTCGCCGTCGCCGCCGGCGCTCAATCGCTGAAACATCTGAAAAATGCGTTCGTGATCTTTTGGGGCGACGCCAACCCCGTTGTCGGCCACCCAGAACGTCACGCGATCCGCCGCCGTCGCCCCGCCGATTTCGATCCGCAATGGCCGATCCGGCGCGCGATATTTGACGGCGTTGCCGATCATGTTGTCGAGCAAGCGCTGGAGCTCGCCGGCGTCGCCGATCACCACCGGCAACGCGCCGACGATTTCCGCCGTCCCGCCCGCCTCTTCAATCGCCGGGCCGCAGGTTTGCAGCGATATGCGCGCCACCTCGTCCAGCGACGTCGGCGCAAGCGGCCCCGACTTGCGGCCGATGCGCGAGTAGTCCAGCAAGCCGACGATCAAACGATCCATCCGCCGCGCGCCGGAAACGGCGTAGCCGATAAATTCTCTGGTCTCGGGATCGGCGTCATTCAGCTTGCGGTCGATAAGCTGCAAGAATGACGATATCGACCGCAGCGGCTGACGCAAATCATGGGACGCGACATAGGCGAACTGCTCCAATTCGGCGTTGACGGTTTGCAGCTTGGCCGCCTGCTCCGCCAACTGATGATTGGCCTCCAGCAGGTCTTGTTCCGCCTTCTTCAGTTCCGTGATATTTTCTTTCACGGCGACATAACTGACGACGGCGCCGGTAGCGTCGCGCACCGGCGAAAGCTGGGCGTGCTCCCAGTATTGCGAGCCGTCTTTCTTTTTATTGAGGAACACCGCCGAATAGGGTTCGCCCGAGGCCAGGGTCCGCCACATCGCGCGATATTCCTCCTCGCTGGTGTGGCCGGATTTTAAGACCCGCGGGTTTTCCCCGACGATCTCCTCCGCGCTATAGCCGCTGATGCGGGTGAACGCCGGGTTGACATACTGGATCGTTCCTTGCGTGTCGGTGATGACCACCGACGCTTGGCTTTGCTCAATCGCCGTAAACAGTCGGGCGCGCTCCGCCTCCAGGCGGCGGCGGTCGGTCACGTCGTGTATGATCGAGTAGAGCAGGCTCCGCCCCATGTATTGCACAGGACCGGAATGAATCTCGACATCGCGTATTTCACCCGACGCCAAGCGATGGCGAAAGAAAAAATGCGTCCGTTTTTCCGCCGCCGCCGCCGCCATTTCGGCGGCGATTTCTTCTTGGTTTAAAATATTGATGTCGGCGATGCGCATCGTTAACAGCTTATCACGCGAATAGCCGTAAAAGGCGCAAGCCGCCGCATTTACGTCCACCAACGCGCCGTCGGCGGGATCGATCAACAGCTTCACCGCCCTATTGCCTTGAAACAGCGTGTGATAGAGCGCTTCCCGCTCCGCCGCCGAAGCGGCGCTGCGACGCAACCCCTCCTCGCGCCGCGCCGCCATGCCGGCGAAAGTCAGCACCGCCCCCGCCACCACCAAAAACTGCGCCGCGTCCAGCCAAACCCGCCGCCGCCACGCCGCCAGCACATCCGACAGATCGCGGGTGACGAAAAGCACATGCGTCGGCTGATCGCGATCCGGAAATGAGCGGGTTACAATCAAGCGCGGCGCGCCGGCCAAGGTGCGTTCGCGCAGTCCCGACGTCGGCGCTCCGTCGTTGGCGCGGTGCGCCAAATAGGCGCGGTCCTCACGCAGGCTCTTGCCGACGAATGCTTCAGGTTCCGGCTGACGGGCGACCATGTCGCCGTCCCACGTCCCCAGCCCCATCGACGCGCCTTCCCGCTGCTGAACGATAAGCGGCGCGTATTTGTTGAACGCCTCCACCGGCGCGCCGCCGGCGTCCGCCATCAAGCCGACCATACGGTCGGCGGCGCGGGAGAGCCGCGTCTCCTCCTCCCCCACCACCCGCAGATAATCGTCATGGGCCCGGTAAGCCGCTGGCAACACGCAAACGCAAATCGCCGCCGCCGCCGCCACCCAAATGACAGGGCTGCGGCGCGGCGCTGCGTGACGAAAATAGTCGGCGATCAACATCGGCGTTCTTTATAGTGGGCCGCGCGGCGCTTGTTTGCGTGCGCCGCGGCAGCTTGGCCGACCGCGGCTCGGGTTTCAAGGCAAAGGCTGCGTGCTGCGGCGGAATGAGGCGGGCGTGAGCGATAACGACGATGCGGCGCGCGTTTGGGCGACGGACGAGCCCGAGATACGTAATCCGGCGGCGCGCTTGGTTTTACTGGGGCTGGGTTGGCTTGCGGTCGCGCTGGCGCTGGTCGGGGTGTTTTTACCGATCTTGCCCACCACGCCTTTCTTGTTGGTGGCGGCGTGGGCCTTCGCCAAATCCAGTCGGCGCATGCGGATATGGTTGTACGAACACCCGCGCTTCGGCCGTTTTCTACAGGACTGGCGCACTGACGGCGCTATTCCGCTGCGCGGCAAGCTGGCGGCGGTCGGCGGCATGGCGCTCGCTTGGCACATCGTCTTTTTCACCGCGGATCGGGTTTGGGTTCCGGCGGCGGTCGGCGTTTGCCTCGCCTTGGTGGCGATTTACGTCGTCACCCGCCCCGCCCCGCGGCGGCGCGACGCGGCGACGGAATAGATCGGCTTTGTTTTTGACGCCGCGGCGGATTTTCGCGTAATAACCATTAGGGCGCAAGTCGCGTTCATTTTATCGAAAAACCTAAACCCGCACCGGAAGCTAAATGCCTGAAAGCCGCAACGACGCCCCGACCGACATCTTCGCTTCCGCGGCGCCGGGCTTCAACTGCACCAGCGTGGCCGGCGTGCTGGATAGCATGCCGCTGATGGTGGCGGCGTTTGACGGCGCGCGACGGCTCGTTTACGGCAATCCGGCGTTCGGCGCCTATATCGGCGCGGCGGTGGCCGACTGCCTCGGCCGGCAGCTCGCCGACTTCATGGGCGAAAAAGCGCAGCGCGCCGCCGAGCGCGCCGTCGCCAAGGTCTTGCGCGGCGAACAGGTGCGGCTTGAAGGCTGGATGCCGCATCCCTCGGGGGAGCCGCGCTTCACCAGCCGGCTTTACGTGCCGCAGCGCGGCGCGGATGGCGCGGTGCAGGGCTACCTTCTGTTCATGCAAGACCAGTCGGACCAGCAGCGCTATCGCGACGATCTGTTCCGGCTGGCCTATTACGATCCCATCACCGCGCTGGCGAACCGGCTGCTGATGCTGAAGTCGATCAACGATCATCAGGCGGAGGGCGAGCCTTTCACCGTGCTGGTGGTGGACATCGACCGCTACTCCAACATCCGCGCCAGTCTGGGGCAGGGCTTCACCAACGAATTGCTCATCGACTTGGGGCAGCGGCTGGCCCGCGACGGCGGTCATTGCGATTTGCTGGCGCGCATTTCCGATCACGCCTTCGCCCAATTGATCGGCGGCCCCGCCGACCGGGCGCTGCTCGACGCGCGGGCCGAAACCTTGCTGTCCATCGTGCGGCTGGCCCGCGCCCAATCCGGCGCCGGG
>CALGOL010000410.1 GCA_937960755.1 uncultured Azospirillum sp. | reverse complement strand
TGATCGCGCACCGCGACCACGTCGCCGCGTTCAAAGACGCCTTCCACAACGCGCACCCCGGCCGGCAGCAGGCTCGCGCCTTTCGCCAAAGCCGCCGCGGCGCCGTCGTCAACGATAAAGACCCCCGCCGCCTTCAGATGGCCGCCGATCCACGCCTTGCGGGCGCTGGAAGGTTCGGCGGACGGCACGAACCAAGTGCATAGCGCCCCGCCTTCGGCTGTCGAACGCATCAACGCCGCCAGCGGGTTCATCCGCTTGCCCTTGGCGATAACCATACGGCAGCCCGCGCCCATGGCGACCCGCGCCGCGGCGATTTTCGTCACCATGCCGCCCGACGAATAGCCCGGCGGCGGCTCCCCCGCCATGCCGACGATGTCGGCGGTCAGTTCGCGCACTTCAGGAATATGGGCGGCGTCGGGGTCCTTACGCGGATCGGCGGTGTAAAGCCCGTCGATATCCGACAGCAAGACCAGCGTGTCGGCGGAAATCATCTGCGCCACCCGCGCCGCCAGCCGATCATTGTCGCCAAAGCGCAATTCGGCCGTCGCCACCGTGTCGTTCTCGTTAATCACCGGCACGGCGCCGAGTTTCAGCAGGGTGTCGATGGTGGCGCGGGCGTTCAGGTGGCGGCGCCGGCTTTCGGTGTCCTCCAGCGTCACCAGCACCTGCGCTACGGTGACGTCATGGCGCGCCAAGGTTTCCTGATAAGCGTGCGCCAAGCGAATCTGTCCGGTCGCCGCCGCCGCCTGCTTTTCCTCCAGCCGCAGCGGACGCCCCACCAGCCCGAGATGTTCGCGCCCCGCCGCCACCGCGCCGGAGGTGACGATCACCACTTCAGTCCCTTGCGCCCGCAACGCCGCCACGTCGTCTGCCAGCCCGTCCAGCCAGTCGCGGCGCACGCGCCCGGTTTCGCCGTCCACCAGCAAAGCCGAGCCGATCTTGACCACCAAACGCTTGGCGCTGGCGAGGGAGGCGTTCTTAGCGCTCATGACCGCCGCCGTCTTTTTCTTCGGCGTCGCTTACTTCAGCGTCGTCGAGGTCCTCGTCGTCGAGGTCATCTTCGTCGAGGTCCTCGTCGTCCAGGTCTTCGTCGTCGTCTTCGACCGCGGCGCCGCGAACCGGACGGCCGTCCTCGTTTTCGAAGACATAGAAAACGTTGCCGTAATCTTCGTCGTCCAAATCGCGGCCAGTCTTGTAAGCCGCGCGTTCCGGGGCCAGCGTCTTGGTGGCCGGGACGAAAGCGACGTCAGGATTTTCCGCCTTCGATTCGCGGATGATGGCGAGCAGGCGGAACAGCACCTTGTCGACGCCGATGCCCGCCGCGCCCGACAGCACCATGACCTCGGCGCCGCTGGCTTCCTCCAGCGCCGCCCGCTTTTCAGCGATCATTTCATCGGTCAGCGCATCGCACTTGTTGAGGCCGATGATCTCCCGCTTCGCCGCCAGATGAGGGCCATACGCTTCCAGCTCGCCGCGGATGATGCGGTACGATTCGGCGACGTCGTCCGCCGTGCCGTCGATCAGGTGCAGCAGCACGCGGGTGCGCTCGACATGGCCGAGGAAACGGTCGCCAAGGCCGTGACCTTCATGGGCGCCTTCGATCAGACCGGGGATGTCGGCCAGCACGAATTCTTCATCGCCCGCCCGCACCACGCCGAGATTGGGGGCCAGGGTGGTGAAGGGATAATCGGCGATCTTCGGCTTCGCCGCCGTGGTGGCGGCGAGGAAAGTGGATTTGCCGGCGTTGGGCAAGCCGACCAGCCCGGCGTCGGCGATCAGCTTGAGCCGCAGCCACACCACCCGCTCCTCCCCCGGCCAGCCGGGATGCGCCTTGCGCGGCGCGCGGTTGGTCGAGGTCTTATAGTGGGCGTTGCCGAAGCCGCCGTCGCCGCCCTTCAGCAACACCACTCGCTGGCCGGGATAAACCATATCGGCCAGCACGTTTTCCTGTTCTTCGTCAATGACTTGAGTACCGACCGGCACCCGCAGCACCTTATCTTCGCCGCGCGCGCCCGACCGGTCGCGCCCCATGCCGTGATTGCCGCGCTGCGCTTTGAAGTGCTGGGCGTAGCGATAGTCGATCAGGGTGTTCAGCCCTTCCACCGCCTCAATCACCACGTCGCCGCCGCGCCCGCCGTTGCCACCGTCCGGCCCGCCGAACTCGATAAACTTTTCACGGCGGAACGACACGGCGCCAGGGCCGCCGTCGCCGCTTTTGATGAAAATCTTGGCCTGATCGAGGAACTTCATGGGACTGGCCTGACTGAAACGGGCGCTGAACAAGCAAAAATCGGGGGCCGGTCGCCCGGTCCCCCGATTTCGCAAACATTAACGACGGATCACGTAAATCCGATGCGTCCGGGCGCCGGCCTTATTCGGCGGCGACGGCCGCCGCGTCGTCGTTGGCCGGGACCAAGATCGACACGAACTGACGGCCGGCGGACGACTTGTGGAACTTCACTTCGCCGTTCACCAAAGCGAACAGGGTGTGATCCTTGCCCAGGCCGACGTTAGCGCCGGGGTGGAACTTGGTGCCGCGCTGACGAACAATGATGTTGCCGGCGAGGACGTTTTCGCCGCCGAAGCGCTTGACGCCGAGACGACGGCCGTCGGAGTCGCGGCCGTTGCGGGAAGAACCGCCGGCTTTTTTATGCGCCATGGTTGGGTGCTCCTTACAAACTTAAGCGAGGCGACGACTTAGGCCGCGGTGATGCCGGTGATGCGCAGAACGGTGAGGTCCTGGCGGTGGCCGTTCTTGCGGCGATAGTTCTGGCGGCGCTTCTTCTTGAAGATGATGATCTTCGGGCCGCGGTCCTGAGCGATCACGGTGGCTTCGACCTTGGCGCCCGCAACGGTCGGGGTGCCGATGGTGGTCGCGCCGGCGTCGCTGACCAGCAGGACGTCGTCGAGCGTGATGGCGGCGCCGGCGTCGCCTTCGATCTTTTCGACCTTAATGACGTCGCCGTTGGCGACCTTGTACTGCTTGCCGCCGGTGCGGATGACTGCGAACATGGTGGTTGCTGCCTGTAACTAAAAACGAATACGACGGGAACGCCGCCCACCGTCTCCGGCGTCGGCCCGCTTATGGAGGCCGCATGTATACCCGACGCGCCGGCGGAGTCAAGGCCCTTGGCGGCGACGCCAGGGCGATCGCTTGAAGCGGCGTCAAAGCCCTCTCCCCCCTGGGGAGAGGGTTG
>CALGOL010000409.1 GCA_937960755.1 uncultured Azospirillum sp. | reverse complement strand
ATTTTTGCGGGGGCCTGACGGACGGGAGAATGTCCGTTCAAGGATAAATGGCGGATGGGGGGAGATTCGAACTCCCGGTACCCTTGCGAGTACGCCGCATTTCGAGTGCGGTGCATTCAACCGCTCTGCCACCCATCCGTCGTCGCGTCTCCACCCTTTTCAGAGCGGCCCCAACCGGCAGAGAACGGCGGGGGAGCGAAGTGGCGCGGAACCTAACCGAAGCATTTGCGTCATGCAAGGGTTAAATCCGCCTCTCACCTACATTTTTTCACCCCGCAAAACGGTTGCTCTTGGGGAAGCCGTTGGGCGGCATCCGCCCCGCCGACGCCCGCGGTCCCAGCCAGCCGGTCAGATCCTTCACGGTGAACGTCCGGCCGCCCGAAAGCCACGTCAACCCGTCCGCCAGCGCAAACACCTTCACATCCGCCAAGCGGCCGTCCTTGTACTTCTGCAAAGCGACACCCTTGCCGCGCCCCATCACCGGGACCTGATCCAGCGGGAAAACCGCCATCTTGCGGTTGTTGCCGATAATCGCCACGTGGTCGCCTTCCGCCGGCACGCAAGCCGCCGCAACCCGGCCTTCCTCCAGCGTCAACACCTGACGGCCGGCGCGGGTCTGCGCCAGCGCCTCCGTCTCCTCGACCACAAAGCCGCGGCCGTCGTCCGACGCCACCAACAGCTTGCCGCCCGGACGGTGCTTGAACAGCGCGACGACGCCGACGTCGTTGCCCATGTCCACCATCAGCCGTAAGGGTTCGCCGAAGCCGCGACCGCGCGGCGGCTTGTCGGCCGCCAGGGTGAAGAACTTGCCGTTGCTGGCGAATATCAGCAGCTTGTCGGTGGTCTCGCAGTGGGTGGCGAAGCCCGGCCCGTCGCCGTCCTTGTATTTGACCTCCGCCAGCTCGCCTTCGCCCAAATGACCGCGCAGCGCCCGGATCCAGCCCTTTTCCGAACAAATCACCGTCAGCGGTTCGCGCTCGATCACCGCTTCAACCGGCACGTCCAGCACCGCCGGCGCGTCGCCGACCAGGGTGCGGCGCAAGCCCAAAGCGCCCGAACCGAACTTCTTCTTGATCTCGGCGACTTCTTTACTCAGCCGCTTCCAGCGCAAGGCCTCGTCGCCCAGTAATTCCGCCAGCCCGGCGCGCTCGGCCGACAGGGCGTCGTGCTCCTTGCGGATTTCCATCTCCTCCAGCTTGCGCAGATTGCGCAGCCGCATGTTGAGAATGGCTTCCGCCTGCACGTCGGTCAGGTCGAAGCGCGCCATCAAGGCCGGCTTGGGCTCGTCCTCCTCGCGGATGATGCGGATCACCTCGTCGAGGTTGAGGTAGGCGATCAGATGACCGCCCAGCACCTCCAGCCGGTGGTCGATCCGCTCCACGCGATAGCGCGAGCGGCGGATCAGCACCTCATGGCGATGGTCGAGGAAGGCTTGCAGCACCTGTTTCAGCGGCATGACGCGCGGGACGTTGTCCTTGTCCAGCACGTTCATGTTAAGCGGAAAGCGCGTCTCCAGATCGGTGGACTGGAACAGCGACGCCATCAAAACGTCGGGGTCGACGTTGCGGCTTTTCGGGACCAGCACCAGACGGATGTCGTCGGCGGACTCGTCCCGCACGTCCTCCAGCAAAATCAGCTTCTTGGCGGTCAACAGCTCGGCGATTTTCTCCACCAGCCGCGACTTTTGCACCTGATAGGGAATTTCCGTGACGATGATTTGCCACGTCCCTTGCGCCAGCTTCTCCACCACCCAGCGGGCGCGCAGGCGAAAGGCGCCGCGGCCGGTGCGATAGGCTTCCAGCACGTTGGCGCGGGATTCCACCAGCACGCCGCCGGTGGGAAAATCGGGGCCGGGGATGATCTCGGTCAGCGCCGCCGCGTCGATATCCGGTTGCTTAATCAGCCGGGTCAGCGCGTCGCAGATTTCGCCGACATTGTGCGGCGGGATCGAGGTCGCCATGCCGACCGCGATGCCGGTGGCGCCGTTGGCCAGCAGATTGGGGAAATTGGCCGGCAGCACCATCGGCTCGTCGCCGTCGCCGTCATAGGTGGCGCGGAAATCGACGGCGTTTTCGTCGATGCCTTCCAACAGCGCCTTGGCGACTTCGGTCAGCCGCGCCTCGGTGTACCGCATGGCGGCGGCGTTATCGCCGTCGATGTTGCCGAAATTGCCTTGGCCGTCCACCAGGGGATAGCGCACGGAAAAATCCTGCGCCAGCCGCACCAGCGCGTCATAGACCGAGGCGTCGCCGTGCGGGTGGAACTTGCCGATGACGTCGCCGACGACGCGGGCGGATTTCTTCGGCGGCTGGTTGGGCTCGAGCCGCAACTGACTCATGGCGAACAACAGCCGGCGATGCACCGGCTTCAGGCCGTCGCGCACGTCGGGCAGCGAGCGCGCCATGATGGTGGACAGCGCATAGCTGAGGTAGCGCTCCGACAAAGCGTCGGCTAGCGGCTTTTCGATGATGTCGGATGTCGGTTCCTGGGTCGCCATGGGGCGTGGTTACCACATCATGCCGCAGCGCGCCAAGATGTTGTGGGGCTCGCCCGGCTGCGGCGGGATTGCCGGGCGAACGCCGTCAGCCCTTGCGGCCCTTGGCGGGGGAAGGGGCGTCGATCCGGCGCAGCGCGGTCTTCAACTCGTCCCAGGCGGCGCGAATCTCATCGGCGAAGCGCTGGGCTTCGGCGTCGGCGCTGTTGCGGAAGTATTCCGCCGCCGCCCGCATCTGCGCCGGCAGATCGGAAGAGCACACGTC
>CALGOL010000408.1 GCA_937960755.1 uncultured Azospirillum sp. | reverse complement strand
GCGCGTCGCCCGCCGCCAGATGCGCCCGCACCGCGGCGAAATCCCCGGTGCGCACATGCGCCGACGCCAAAACCCCGCCATCGGCGCCGTGGGACAGCATATCAAGATACGCCGCATCCTCGCCGGTCAGCACGGCGAAACCCGCCGGCCGGTCGCGCAGCAAGGCTTGCGATTGCGCTGGATCGGCGCAGCAGTCCTTGACCCCGATGATCCGCGGATGCTCGGCCAGCCGCAGCAGGGTCTCGTTGCTCATGTTGACGCCGGTGCGATGAGGGATGTTGTAGACCAGGATCGGCCGTTCGGCGGCGTCGGCCAACGCGGTGTAATGCTCGTAAAGACCGCGCTGCGACGGTCTGGTGTAATAGGGACAGGCGATCAAGTAGCCGTCCGCGGCTTCGGCCCAATGGGCGGCGCGACGCAGCAGCTTGACGCCGCGCCGGGTGTCGGCCCCCGACAGGCCCAGCAAAATCGGCAACCGCCGGCCCGCCGCCGTCAATTCTGCCGCCGCCAGCGCCGCCAAACGTTCAATTTCGCTTTGCTCCAGCGTCATTCCCTCGCCGGTGGTCCCCCCGAGCACCAGCCCGTCCACCGGTTGGGCGGCGTAATGGCGCACCAGCCGGCGCAGCGAAACGACATCCACCGCGCCATTGCGAAACGGCGTGACCAACGGCAGCCACACGCCGGACAGACGGTGGGGCGTCACGGGTGTTGCAGTTGTTGAAGAATAAAGCGCATCCATCTGATTCATCTCCTGCTTTTTCAAGAAACGCCGGAGACGGGGTGCGCGCGAACAATAAAAAACCCCGTCGAAGCCGGCGGGGTTTTGGAAGGGTCAGACGCCTGAATTCAGGCGACGCTCATCCGCAGCCCCGATGGTCGGGGCATCTTTTTCAGGGACTGGAGCGTTTGCGTCTGCGTGTTCATCGCCGCGACCATGCCTGTCGGCGCGCTCGGATGTCAAGACGGATGGTGGCGGACGTACAGCTCGTTTTTTTCGTACTCCCCGCTGCCTGCTGCGGCGTCGAAAACAAACGCCAGCCCGACGCTAAGCCGACGCTAGGCCGACGCTGGCGACGATCATCGTGATAAGCGGTGTGAAATGCGGCATCGGCGATCAAGGTGTTAGAAAAAAAATTAGCACAGCGAAAGGGATTAAGAAGCCAAGTACAAATTTTAATTACAAAATTATGTGATTTTCTTTGCGATCTGGGATAAATTCTATCGATTGGAACTGTTGTGCGCCCGACGCATTCCCCCTGTCAATTTATTGCATTCGTTTTTTCTTTCAACTGTTTAGTTACTGGAGGTAATTTCTGTGTAGGGAAAAAAGCCAGGTTCGTAAAAAGTTCTGTTTTGTTCTCCAATGTTCGTTTTGACTAAATACCATAAGGGCATGTTTTGTTCTTTTGCGGAAAAAATCGCCGGCTGATAAGCTGCTTTGCATGGAAAAAGAGGGATCAATGACCGACGCCGCCATCCGCATTGAAGGCTTGACCAAAACCTACCGCGCCGCCGGCCGCGGCGGTGAAAAGCAGGCGCTGAAGGGCGTCGATCTGACCATCCCTAAGGGGTCGATCTTCGCTCTGCTCGGCCCGAACGGCGCCGGCAAATCGACGCTGATTAATATTCTGGCCGGTCTGGTCAACAAGACCGGCGGCAAAGTGGCGATCTGGGGAACCGACATCGACGCCAACCCCCGCCAAGCCCGCGCCAACATCGGCGTCGTGCCGCAGGAGCTCAACATCGACCCGTTCTTTTCGCCGCGGGAAATGCTTGAGTTGCAGTCCGGTCTCTACGGCGTGCCGAAGGCCGAACGGCGAACCGACGAATTGCTGGCGGCGGTCGGCCTGACCGACAAGGCCGACGCCTACGCCCGCGCGCTGTCGGGCGGCATGAAGCGGCGCTTGATGGTGGCGAAAGCCATGGTGCATACGCCGCCGGTGCTGGTGCTGGACGAGCCGACCGCCGGCGTCGACGTCGAATTGCGGCACATGCTGTGGGATTACGTTCGCGACCTCAACCGGCGCGGAACCACCGTGCTGCTCACCACCCATTATCTCGAAGAAGCGCAAGACCTTTGCGACACTATCGCCATCATCAATCATGGCGGCGTGGTGGCGTGCGAGCCGAAAGAAACCCTGCTGCGCCGGCTGGACAGCAAGACGCTGACGGTGACGGTCGACCGCGATCTGGAAACGGTTCCGCCGCAACTGGCGGCGCTGGGCGCGACGCTGGACGGCGCCCGGCGCCTTGTCATGCATTACCAGCCGAGCCGGCTGGGGGTCGGCGCGATCCTCGCGGCGATGGCGGAGGCTGGTTTGGGTGTCGCCGACCTGTCGACGGAAGAGGCGGATTTGGAGGATATTTTCATTCAGTTGACCTCTTCCCGCACCGCCGCTTGACGGTTGGGCGATGGGACGGCGGGTCGTATTTCTTATCGCCGGGGCCTTTTTGTCGGCCTGCGCGCCGCGCTTGCAGCCAATGGGGCCGGCGGTCGCCGAGCCGCGCTTGACGGCGAGCGCCATCATCGCCGCCGACGGCTATCGTTTACCGCTGCGGCGCTGGACGCCTGAACCGGGGATTCCAACCCGCGCCGTCGTCTTGGCGCTGCACGGTTTTAATGACTACAGCAAGTCATTTGACGGGCCGGGCGGCTATTTCGCCGGCCGCGGCGTAGCGGTTTACGCCTATGACCAGCGGGGCTTCGGCGCGACCCGCGATCCTGGCGTCTGGGCCGGCGGCGAAACGCTGGCCGCCGACGCCCGCGCCGCCCTGACGCTGCTGGTCAATGCGCATCCCGGTCTGCCCTTGTTTTTGATGGGTGAGAGCATGGGCGGCGCGGCGGCGATACTGGCGCTGACCAG
>CALGOL010000407.1 GCA_937960755.1 uncultured Azospirillum sp. | reverse complement strand
GGTTGCGCCCGCGCGCCTGGGACAGCCGTTTCATGTCGGCGTCGATTTGCGCTTGGGTCGGAACGTTGGTCGGCCGCGGCGGCACGGTGGCGAGGTTGGGGTAAGGACGGACCTCGTCGCTCAACCCCCGCACCGGCGACGGCGCGTCGGCCGGCGGTCCGCCGCCGAACATGTAGTTCACCGGACCGGCGTCCAACACCCGGTCGCCGCACCCCGCCAAAGGCGCCGCAAGCGTCAAGGCGACAACCGCCATTATCGGAGCGCTGGGTCGAATTCGCATGCCGCGGTCTTTCGTCATCAAAAGTTCATCTCTTGGCGCCGGAACATCCGCCAGCCTTTCGACCCGGTCGGGGCGCGGCGGGTTGTCCTTTTCGTTCATTACGGGTTCAAAAATCCGCTGAGCCCTGTATAAACCGAGACGACGCCGTTCTCCATAGCCCGAATATCCCTGCCCGGAACCTAAAACCAGAGGACACCAAGATCATGGCCGAAAAGCAGGCCCCTGAAGTGAAGCTGCCCGATCCGGTGGAAATGTCGCGGGCCATGACCCGCATCGCCGAACAGAGCCAGCGTCTGGTCACCGAATTCCTGGCGCGCCAGGCGAAGGAAGGCGGCCCGAAGGCGGGCGGCGCGTCCGATCCGATGGGCGTCGGCAACGCATTCCTTGAAATGACCACCAAGATGATGGCCGACCCGGCGCGCCTGATGAAGGCGCAGATGACGCTGTGGCAGGACTATCTGACGCTGTGGCAGCGCACCACCCAGCGCCTGCTGGGCCAGGAAGCCGCGCCGGTGATCGCGCCCGCCAAGGACGACCGCCGCTTTAAGGATTCGGCCTGGGACGAAAACACCCTGTTCGACTACATCAAGCAGTCCTACCTGCTGTCGGCGCGCTGGCTGCAAGCCACCGTTCAGGACGTGCAGGGGTTGGACGAGCACACCGCCAAGAAGGTGGACTTCTACACCCGCCAGTTCGTCGATGCGATGGCCCCCAGCAATTTCGTGATGACCAATCCCGAAGTGCTGCGCGCCACCGTCGAGTCGGGCGGCGAAAACCTGATTAAGGGCCTTGAGCACCTGCTGAAGGATCTGGAGCGCGGCAAGGGCGAACTGCGCATCTCCATGACCGACTACGACGCCTTCCAGGTCGGCAAGAACATCGCCCAGACCCCCGGCAAGGTGGTCTTCCAGAACGATTTGATCCAGTTGCTGCAATACACGCCGACCACCCCGGACGTCGCCAAGCGCCCGTTGATGATCGTGCCGCCGTGGATCAACAAGTTCTACATCATGGATCTGCGGGAAAAGAACAGCTACATCAAGTGGTGCGTCGATCAAGGCCACACCACTTTCGTGCTGTCCTGGGTCAACCCCGACGAACGGCTGGCCAAGAAGTCGTTTGAAGACTACATGCTGGAAGGCACCTTGACGGCGCTCGACCAGATCAAGATCCAGACCGGCGAAGAAGACGTCAACGCGGTCGGCTACTGCTTGGGCGGGACGCTGCTGGCGTCGACGCTGGCTTACATGGCGGCCAAGGGCGACGATCGCATCAAGTCGGCGACCTTCTTCACCACCATGCTGGACTTCCAGGAAGCCGGCGAATTGTCGGTGTTCATCGACGAAGAACAACTGACGTTCATCGAAAACCAGATGAACGAACAGGGCTTCCTCGACGGCTCGAAGATGGCCACCACCTTCAACATGTTGCGCGCCAACGACCTGATCTGGTCGTTCGTCGTCAACAACTACCTGCTCGGCAAGGACCCGTTCCCGTTCGATCTGCTGTACTGGAACAGCGATTCGACCCGCATGCCGGCGGCGATGCACAGCTTCTACCTGCGCAACATGTATCAAAAGAACCTGCTGTGCCAGCCGGGCGGCCTGACCTTGAACGGTCAGCCGATCGACCTGCGCCAGGTCAAGACCCCGGCCTACTTCATTTCCGCCCGCGAAGATCATATCGCGCCGTGGAAGTCGACCTACGCCGGCACGCAGTTGTTCTCTGGTCCGGTCAAGTTCGTGCTGGGGGCTTCCGGCCACATCGCCGGCGTCATCAACCCGCCGGTCGCCAACAAGTACTGCTACTGGACCAACGCCAAGAACCCCAAGTCGTGCGACGACTGGCTGAAGGGCGCCGCCCAGCAGGACGGTTCGTGGTGGACCGACTGGCAGAAGTGGGTGACCAAGTATTCCAACGGCAAGGTTCCGCCGCGCGATCCCGCCGCCGGCCCGCTGCCGGTGCTGGACGAGGCGCCCGGCTCCTACGTCAAGGCCCGCATCGTCTGATTACAACGGCTTTCGATTCCATCTCTCGTCATGCCCGCGAAGGCGGGCATCCACCTCACAAGATACGTTGCTGAATAGGTGGACCCCCGCCTTCGCGCACTGCTGTCCGGGATTTTTTAGGCTGAGGAGGT
>CALGOL010000406.1 GCA_937960755.1 uncultured Azospirillum sp. | reverse complement strand
GTCGAACCACCCCGCCGCCGCCGGGCTCAATCTTGGCCCCGCCGCCGGCATGCTCGCGACGGCGGCGCGCGGTCCGGACGGCCGCACTTTGACGCTGCTGGCGTTTCGCGGCGAATTGGTGCGCGAGGTGTTCTGGGGCGGCGATCCCAACAAACCGGTCAGCGTCGACGGCGAGCGGCTTGAGCCGCGGGCGAGCTTCTCCTTATGGCGGGAGACCGTCACCGGGCGTTGCCGGGAATGGGACGACGACGGCGTTTTGGGTTGGCGCGGCCTTAAACAATTGCTGGAAAGCCGCAACCGCGGGGGCGAATTGATCTCCCGCATCGCCGCCGATATCGACCGGCTGGCGCTGGGGGTCGATTCGCAAGACAGTTTGGTGCGTTCGTGCGTCAACGCCATGGCCCAGCCGTCCATCGTCGCCCGGCATGACGCCGAATACCCGCACGGACGGACCCTGGCGGCAAATCGCGCCTTCCGCGCCGCCTTCCAAATGATGGCCGACGAGCTGGAAGGCGCGACGCTGCCCGATCTGACCCGCGCGCTGGGCTTCGATCCTGATTCGGTCACCAGCTTGCCGCCGGGCGCCGGGCTTGACGCGGTCGTCCGCGCCGCCGGCGTCGGCGAACGCTGGTTCACCATCAACCATCGGCCGCTGTTGTGCGTCGGCGTCGGCATGTCCCAAAGCGCGCTATCGTTGTGGTCTTTGGAAGACATCACCGGCTTTCGCCGCGTCGAGGACGCTTTGCGCTCCGCCGAACGCAAGGCGGTGGCCACCGACCGCGCCAAATCCGCCTTCATCGCCGGCGTCAGCCATGAGCTGCGCACCCCGCTGAACGCCATCATCGGTTTTTCCGAAATGATGCTCGGGCGGGTTTTTGGCGAACTCGGCGACGAGCGATATGTAAAATACGCCGAGCACATCCATTCGTCGGGTCAACATCTGCTGGGCGTCATCAGCGACGTGCTGGACGCGACGCGAATCGAACGGGGGGCCTACGCGCTGGACGAGGAGGATTTCGATCTGGTCCAGACGGTTGAGGAATGCTGCGCGATGGTGGAGCAACTGGCCGTCAAGCGTGGCGTCACGCTCACTCACGCCTGCGCGCCGTCTTCCATCATCCTGCGCGGCGACCCGCGGGCGGTGCGGCAGATTCTGCTTAACCTCATGTCAAACGCCGTTAAATTCACCCCTGCCGGCGGACGGGTGCGCTGCCGCGCGCAAGGATATCCGGGCGAGCCCGCCGTCATCGAGGTGGTCGACAACGGCGTCGGCATCGCGCAAGAAAATCAACATCACGTCTTCGATCCGTTCTATCAAGAAAACCAACGACCTGATCTCGCTAGCGGCGGCTTGGGGCTCGGCTTGTCGTTGGTCAAGGTGCTAACCGACCTGCACGGCGGCCGGGTGCGGCTGGAGAGCCGGAAAGGCGTCGGAACGAGTATTCAAGTGCAGTTTCCGCTTTGGCGCACGGCGAACCCGTGTCAATCTGTCGCGGCATTGTACGGCTCGTCCGCGAACATCTGACTGGTCTCCCCGCTTCGCTCATGCCCTTCGCACCGACAACATTGGTCGACCGCATCGCCGGTTGGCGCGACGTCGCCAGTTCGCTGATCGCCTCGCAGCGCAACCCGCTGTGGAGCGCCACGGATGGTCGCGTCACCCTGCATACTTTGATTACGATCCGCTGGATCGCGGTGGTTGGTCAGGGCGCAACGGTGATTTTTATTGGCGGCGTGCTCGGCTTTCCCCTGCCGGTGGGGCCGCTCAGCGCGGCGATCGGGGCGTCTATCCTCCTTAACCTGATCGCCATGGCGCAGCGCGGCGGCCGCATGCGGCTGAACGACCATGACGCAGCGCTTTATCTTGGCTACGACACGCTGCAACTGTCGCTGCTGCTGTATCTGACCGGCGGCCTCGCCAACCCGTTCGCCATTTTGCTGCTGGCGCCAATGACGGTGGGCGCCGCCATTCTGTCGCGCCGTTCGGCGGTTTTGCTCACCGGTCTTAATCTGGTGTGTCTGACCGTTCTGGCGTTGTGGCGGCTGCCGATGCCGTGGCCGCCGCCCTCGCCGCCGCCGGGCGACGATCCGTTGCTGGCCTTCGGCGTTTGGGTTTCGCTCACGGTCTCGGCGCTGTTCATTTCCGGCTATGTTTTCCGCGTGGCGGAGGAGGCGCGGCGCTACGCCGACGCCCTGGCCGCGTCGCAAGTCGCGCTGGCCCGCGAACAGCGCCTGTCGTCTTTGGGCGCGCTGGCGGCGGCGGCGGCGCACGAGTTAGGCTCACCGCTGGGCACCATCGCCCTGGTGGCGGGCGAACTGGCCGATGAGATGGACGACGACGACCCGCACGCCGAAGATGTGGCGCTGCTGGTCAGCCAAGTGAAGCGCTGCCGCGACATTCTCGCCGATCTGGCGCGCAAGCCGGAAGCCGGCGGCGGCGATCCGTTCGAATTGATGCCGCTGACCGCGCTGATCGAAGCGGCGGGCGCCCCCCATCGCGCCGGCCATATTGTCTTCCGCATCGACGTCGCCGAACGCCACGGCGAGGAACCCACCGTGCGCCGGCGCCCGGAAGTAATGCACAGCCTGGGCAACTTCATTCAAAACGCCCATCAGTTCGCCGAGACCGCCGTCGGCGTCACGGCGTCTTGGAGCGAGGAGCGCATAGAAGTCGTCGTCACCGACGACGGGCCAGGTTTTCCGCCGGCGTTGCTCAATCGTATCGGCGAGCCGTACATCTCGATGCGCGCCGACCGCGCCGGCCATATGGGGCTCGGCATCTTCATTGCGCAAACCCTGCTCGAGAAGACTGGGGCCAGCGTTCATTTCAGCAATAATCGTAGCGGCGGCGCGCGCATTGTCGTACGCTGGCCGCGCGTCAGACTCGAAACAAGGAAATAATGGTGACGAACGCCATGAGTTCCGAAGAACACCTCGGTGGCGAAACGCCGAAACTATCTTTCCAGGGAGACACGACGCGCAGCCTGCTCATCGTGGACGACGACGCGCCGTTCCGCATTCGACTGGCGCGCGCCATGGAAAAGCGCGGCTTCAATGTCGTCGCCGTGGAAAGCGTGCAACTCGGTGTTGAAATCGCCCAAACCCAGCCGCCGGCCTTTGCGCTGGTCGATCTGCGGCTGGCCGACGGCAGCGGGCTTGACGTGGTGAAAACCCTGCGTGAGGTGCGGCCCGACGCGCGCATCGTCATGCTGACTGGCTACGGCAACATCGCCACCGCGGTGGCGGCGGTCAAAGCCGGCGCCATCGACTATCTGCCCAAGCCCGCCGACGCCGACGCGGTTGAAATGGCGCTGCTGGCTGACGGCCGCCCCTTGCCGGAACCGCCGGAAAATCCGATGTCGGCCGACCGCGTGCGGTGGGAGCATATTCAGCGCGTGTTTGAACAATGCGACCGCAACGTGTCGGAAACCGCCCGGCGCCTGAAAATGCATCGCCGCACTTTGCAGCGCATACTGAATAAGCATGCGCCGAAGGGTTAATTAAGGTATAAGCCGCGCAGCAATAACAACGCGAGCCTTCGTCCCCATGGACGACGACAGTTCCAGCCGAACGAGCGGCGCGCCTTGTGGCGCGCTTCCTATCGGCGCGGGTGCGCCAGCGCGACGCCGCGCCTCCGATATCCTTGAAGATTTCGCGGCGCATGCGCACGGCGACACAATCACCGTCGGCGACCTGACCCGGCTGTTGGGTGATCGCGCTTACGGCATGCTCTTGCTGTTGCTGGCGCTGCCCAACATCATCCCGCTGCCCGGCCTGTCCACCGCGGTCGGCGTGCCGATGATCGTCTTAGGCGCGCAACTGGCGCTGGGCTGGCCGGCGCCGCGGCTGCCCCGCCGGCTCAACGAGGTGGCGTTTTCCAAGGAAACCTTGCTGGCGGTGTTGGCGAAGGCAAAACCTTATGTCGAACGGGTGGAGCGGCGCATTCGCCCGCGCCTGCCGCTGTTCGTCGAAGGCCCCGGCGAAAGGCTGGCGGGCTTCGCCATCATGCTGCTGGCCGCGGTGCTGTCGCTGCCGATTGTTTTCGGCAATCTGCCGCCCGCCGCCGCCATCGCATTGATCGCTTTGGGGCTGATTGAAAACGACGGCGCCGCGGTGCTGGCCGGGCTGCTGCTTGGCGTCGGCGCCATCGTCTTCGTCGGGCTGTTGGTGTTTGGACTGGGCGAAGCGGCGCTGTACCTCGTCGCCCAACTGCTCCCTTCTTTCTTCTCACAGGCTCCCGCGTCATGTTCGCCGACTTGCTGATTATTCTGGCGCTGGTCGCCGTCAACGGCGTGTTCGCCCTGTCGGAAATGGCCCTGGTGTCGGTGCGCCGGCATCGTTTGCAACAGCGCGCCAAGAACGGCCCCGGCAAGGCCGCCGCCGCCATGGCGCTGACCCTGGCGGACAACCCGTCGCGCTTTTTGTCGACCGTGCAGATCGGCATCACCCTGGTGGGCATCGTCGCCGGCGCCTACGGCGGCGCCTCGCTGGCCGCCCCCTTGGGCGGCTGGCTGGACGAAACCTTGAATATCGCGCCCTATGGCTATGAAACGGCGTTTGCGCTGGTGGTGTTCCTGATCGGCGTCATGTCGCTGATCTTCGGCGAGTTGGTGCCAAAACGGTTGGCGCTGTTGCGGGCCGAAGGCATTTCGGTGGCGGTGGCGCCGCTGATGACCGGGCTCGCCTTCGTCGCGTCGCCCTTGGTCTGGGCGCTGGGCGCCGCCACCGACGCGATTCTAAAGCTGTTGGGCGCCGGCGCCGACAACCGGCCGCAGGTGACGGAAGAAGAAGTCAAGACGATGATCGCCGAAGGGGCGGAGACCGGCGTCTTCGACCCGGCGGAAAAACGCATGATCGAAGGCGTGATGCGTCTGCCCGACCGCAGCGTGCGGGCGGTGATGACGCCGCGCCGCGAAATGGTCTGGCTGGAGGAAACCGCCTCGCAAGAGGAAATCCTCAAGGCGATATCGGCCTCGCCCCATTCGCGCTTTCCGGTGTGCCGCGGCTCGTCGGAAGACGTCACCGGCTTCGTCGCCGCGAAAACCTTGCTTGAGCAATCGCTGACTCTGGGCCGACTGGATCTGGCCGCAGCATCCCGCCCGCCCTTGGCGGTGCATGAAGGAACGCCCCTGTTGCGCCTGTTGGAGTTGTTCCGCGCCGCGCCGATGCCGATGGCGGTGGTGGTGGACGAATACGGCACGGTGGAAGGGCTGGTCACCATCACCGACGTGCTGCAACTGGTGGCGGGCGCCTTTGGCGAAGCCAGCGACGAGGCCGACGCGCTGGCGGTGCGGCGCGACGACGGCTCCTGGCTGGTGGACGGCATGACGCCGCTGGATGAAGTTGAGCGGCTGGTGGGCATCGAAGGCATGGCGGAGGAAGGCCATCGCGCCGACTTCCATACCCTGGCCGGCTTCTTGCTGCACCGCATCGGCCGCTTGCCGACGACGGCGCAATGGATCGAGTGGCGCGGCTGGCGCTTCGAAGTGGTGGACATGGACGGCCGCCGCGTCGACAAGGTGCTGATAACGCCGGCCGGGTGACTTCCCGTCCTTACTCTTTCGCCGCGCTGACGCCGTACAGCGACGGGCGGGAATCCAGCAGACCGGCGGCGCGCAAGTCTTCCAAGCCCGGCAGGTCGCGCAAGCCGTCCAGGCCGAAATGGTCAAGAAACCCCTCAGTCGTCACCCAGGTCAACGGGCGGCCGGGGGTTTCGCGCCGCTTGCCCGGCCGGATCCAGCCCAGCTCCAACAAAATATCCAGCGTGCCTTTCGAGGTGGCGACGCCGCGGATTTGCTCGATCTCGCCGCGGGTCACCGGCTGGTGATAGGCGATGATCGCCAGCGTCTCCACCGCGGCGCGGGACAGCTTGCGCCCGACCTCCTCTTCCCGCCGCAGCAGCGGGGCCAAGTCCTCAGCGGTGCGAAAGGCCCAGCCGCCGCCGACCCGCACCAGATTGACGCCGCGGCCGTGGTAGTGCCGGCGCAACTCCGCCAGCAGCGCCGCCGCGTTGATCCCTTCGCCCAGCCGGGCGGCCAGCAGCGCTTCCGGCAGCGGTTCGGCGGAAGCGAACAGCAACGCCTCCAGCAGCCGCAAGCCCTGGGCCTGCCGGTCGGCGTCGTCTTCGGTCTGCTTGCTAACGTCGTCGCTCATGTCTCATCCCGTTTCAGCGCGCGGCGCAGATAGATCGGCTGGAACGCCCCGTCCTGCCGCACCTCCACTTCGCCGGCTTTCGCCAGTTCCAGCGTCGCGACGAAATGCGCCGCCAAGGCCGAACGGCTCATCAGCGGATCGTCGGCTTCGTCCGGCAAAAACGCCGCCAGTTCCGCCCAGTCCGGCATGCGGCCCAGAATGGCGGTCAGGCGTTGCACCGCCTCCTCCACCGCATAAAGCCGCAAGGGCTCGACATGCAGCACCGAGCCGTCTTTGCGGCGGCGATGCTCGCCATAGGCTTTCAACAAATCATACAACGTCGCCTGATAGATCGGCTTTTCCACCGTCGCCAGCTCTTCCGGCGCGCCTCTGGCGAAGACGTCCACCCCCAGCCGCGGCAACGCCATGAGCTTGGCCGCCGCCGCCTTGATCGCCTCCAGTCGCTGTAACTGGAAGGCCAGCGCCGCCGCCATGTCCTCGCCGGACGGCTCTTCCTCGTCGGCGACCGGCAGCAGCAGCCGCGATTTCAGATAGGCCAGCCAAGCCGCCATCACCAGATAATCGGCCGCCAGCTCCAGCCGCACGCGGCGGGCTTCGGCGACAAAGGCTAGGTATTGATTGGCGAGTTCAAGAATAGATATCCGCGTCAGATCAATTTTCTGGTCGCGCGCCAAGGCCAGCAGCGCGTCGAGCGGCCCTTCAAAGCCGTCCAGCGCCAGCAACAGCCGTTCCGACGGCTGGCCTTCCGCCGCAGTTTGCTCGGTCTCCGTCATCGCGCGCCGTCAGATGTTGCCGGTCAAGCGGCCGATCATTTCAATCGCCCAAGTCACCGGCGGCCCGAGGATCACCTCCATCGGGCTGAATTCGACGCCGAACTCCCGCAACAGCAGGGGCAAAAGGAACAGCACGCCTATAATCAGCATCAGGCCGACATTCTCCAGCCGCGCCAATGGCCGGGCGAGAAACGTCGGCAACAGCCCCACCGCCACCCGGCCGCCGTCCAATGGCGGCAAGGGAATCATGTTGAAGACCATCAAGATGACGTTGACCAGAACCGACACCTCCAGCGCCGCTTTCCACCACAACTCGACGCCGTCGGGATTGACGGCGGTGAAGCCCCAGGCCCAAGCCGACGCAATCGCCAGCAACAGGTTGATTCCCGGCCCGGCCGCCGCCACCAGCGCCATGTCGCGGCGCGGACTGCGCAGCCGCCAGAAATTGACCGGCACCGGCTTGGCCCAGCCGAAAGCGTAGCCCGTCATATAAAAGACCGCCGCCGGCACGAGCACGGTGCCCACCGGATCAATGTGCTTAATGGGGTTGAAGGTGACGCGGCCCAACCGCATGGCGGTGTCGTCGCCTAAACGCCACGCCGCCCAACCATGCGCCGCTTCGTGCAGCGTAATGGCGAGAATAGCCGGCGGGGCAACCACCAACAGCTTAAAGATAAAATCTTCCAACCCCTTATCGCCTTTCGCCAGCCGTCAGCCCGGATCAACGCCTAACAGCCAGTCGAGCCGGTCGCTCATTTCGTCGGCGTCGATTTCTTCCGGCGTCCGCCGCGACGCCTGCGCCCGCGCCCAACGCTGCGCCGCTATATAGGTAAGTCCCGGCGCCGCCGCCGCAACCTCCGCCATCTCGTTGGCGTCGCCATTGCAGTGCAGCACGACGTCAATGCCGGCGGCCAGCACGGCGGCCGTCCGCTCGCCCATGGTCCCCGACAAGGCTCCCATCGACAAGTCGTCGCACATCAGCAGCCCGTCAAAACCGATGGCCGGGCCGCGGATAATCTCCTCCACCACCTTGGCGGAAGTGCTGGCGGGCTGGTCAGGGTCGACGGCGGTCAAGACGATGTGCGCCACCATGCCCATCGGCATGTCGGCCAGCGCGCGAAACGGCGCGCAATCCACCGCCGCCAATTCGTCGCGCGACACGTCGAGGCGCGGCAATTCCTTATGACTGTCGGCCATGGCGCGACCGTGGCCGGGCAAGTGCTTTATCACCGGCGACACGCCGCCAGCCATCATGCCGTCGCCCATGGCGCGGGCGAGATCGGCGACAATGTCGGAATCCATCGAAAAGGCGCGGTCGCCGATGACGTCATGGGCGCCGGCTACCGGCACGTCGCACACCGGGGCGCAGTTGACGGTGATCCCCAGCTTATAGAGCATATGGGCGATCAGCCGGCCGTGCAGCGTCGCCGCTTCGCGCGCCTTGACGCGGTCGGTTTCCGCCAATTCGCCAA
>CALGOL010000405.1 GCA_937960755.1 uncultured Azospirillum sp. | reverse complement strand
GGCGGCCGTCGCCGTCCGCGCCGTCCCGGCGGATTTGGTCGCCGACGACCAGCCGATTGAACCGATGGACATCGCCCGCGCGGTTAACGACCTTTTCCGCCGCCACGGGGCCGCCCCCATCGCCAGCGACATCGGCGATTGCCTGTTCACCGCCATGGACATGCTGGACGACGGCTTGATGGCGCCGGGGGTTTACGCCGGGATGGGCTTCGGCGTGCCGGCGGGCTTGGGGGCGCAAGCCGCGTCGGGCCGACGCATGCTGATACTGGTGGGCGACGGCGCCTTTCAAATGACCGGGTGGGAATTGGGCAACGCCCGGCGCATGGGCGTCGATCCCGTCGTCATCGTCTTCAACAACGCCTCGTGGGAGATGCTGCGCACTTTCCAGCCCGAATCGGCGTTCAACGATCTCGACGACTGGCGCTTCGCCGACATGGCCGCCGGCATGGGCGGCGACGGCCAGCGGGCCGGCACCCGCGGCGAACTGGCGGCGGCGTTGGAAAAGGCCTGGACCACCCGCGGCCGTTTCCAGTTGATCGAAGCGATGATCCCGCGCGGCCGGATGTCCGACACCCTGGCCCGCTTCGTCGCCGGAACCAAGCGCATCCATACGCCGGAGAACTGAGCCCCTCCTCGGTTCAGGCCCCCAATCAGGCCGCCGCCGCGGCGATGCAGGCGGCGCCGACGAGGAGCGACACCAACGGGAACGCCCAGGTCAGGAAGAGGAAAACCTCTTCTTGCACATGGGCGCCGAACCAGCGTTTCGGCAGGTTGTAGCGGTAGAGAAACACGGTTATCAGCAGCCCCACCGCCAGGGCGACGTAGTTCAGCCCGAGCAATTGGGTCACGGTGTTGTCGCCTTCCGCCAGCGTCGGATAAGACGAGCTGATGGTGAAGCTGAGCGCGATCACCGCGAACAGCCCGCCGATGATGACGTTAGCCAGTTCAAAGGCGTCGACGGCGAACGCGCCGTCCTCAATGCGGTTCATCCAGGTCGCCATGAACGGGATTAGCAGCGAGGCGAACAGCGGAATGAAAATAGTGGCGATGGCGCCGGCGGCGTCGCGGCGCACCGACAGCGACGCCGTGACCTTGGCGTAACGGTCGCCGTTCCAGCCCTTGACCAGGTCGCGGCGCAGATTGACCAGCCCGATTTCCCAGCCGCCGATCTCCACCCCTTGGGCGGCGCGGCTGAACGCGACGTCGGCGGGGGAGAAGTCGAGATCGACGCTTTCCACCACGTCTTCCCGCAGCGCCACCTCAATATTGAGCTTTTGCTGATCGAAGGGAAAACGCGCCAAGTTCACCGGCGTCTTATAGCCGGCGGTGGCGCGGGCGATGGTCTCGACCCGGCCGTCGGGGTAAATCCGCAGCCGGCGGATGGTGAAGGAGGCGTCCTCCGGCCGGTTGACGATGCTGACCCGCGGCGTCCAGATTTTGGCGATTTCGTCTTCCGCCGCCGAGCCGACGGATTCCTTATAGCCGCGCGGCGCCTCCTTAGCGGGATAGCGCAGCCGCGGATCTTCCCAGCTCAAGCGCAGATCGGTGATCGCCTCGAACGCGCCTTCGTCCGGGGTGAATGAGCCGACTTCGTGGAACATCACCCCGACCCGCACCGTCACCGGCAGGCCCTTGCCCATCGGGATGGCGGTCAGGTCGGATTCTTCCACCGCTTCAGCGGCGTGGACGGCGGGGATGAACGGCGACGACGCGGCGGCGAGGCAGAGCGTCAACGCCAGCAGGCGCAACAGCGCGCTCATGGCGCGCCGCCTTCGATCTTGGCGGCGGCGGTCAGGCGGGCGCGCAGCTTCTCAACGTTTTCCGCCAGATCGCGCACCTCATCGCAACCCGCAACCTCGACGGCGTCGACATCCCGGCCGTCCGCCAGCGCGGCGACGCGGTCGCCGACTTCGCGCAACGGCCGCAGCAGCACGCCGCGCACCACGATCAAGATGACGCCGATCAGCACGACCACCGACACCACGCCTAACAGAAGCTGCCAAACCGCGGCCTGTCCGTCGGCCGAGCGGGTGGCGCTGAAATCCTGCGCCACCAAGAGCACGCCAATCTGCTTTTTGGCGTAGTTGTAGACCGGTTGCAGCAGCACGCCGTAGGGCGTTCCGGCCGCGTCGCGCAGATAATGGCTTTCTTCGACGACGTTGAGGTCGTCGCCGTCGGCCAGTTGACGCAGCAATTCGCCGTGGGTGCTGTAGAATTTAATGAATTTGCCGAAGCGGTTCTGTTCGTTGAGGATATCGGCCGACAGCGAGGTTGCGGTCTCTCGCAGCATTTTTTCGTCGATGAACAGCGCGGTCTCGAAGCTGTAGGTCTTTTTCAGCTCGTCGAGCAGCGGGCCAAGCTCCAGCCCCATCTCAAAACTGCCGATGTGCTCGCCGTCGACGTTCAGCATCGGCAAAACGCCGAAAACGCTGAGGCCGGAGGTGGTGATTTCAATGCCCTTGCGCGCCGCCTTGGCGTGGTTGACCTCCAGCACGATCTGGCGGTAGTGCGACAGATCTTCCGCCGGCCGCTTGGGGTTATGCACCCGCAAGAACGACATCGCCGGGGCGAGATGAAACTGCGCTTGGCTCATGCCGTATTTTTCACGCTGGACGGCGAAAGCGTCCTTGACGACGGCGTAGAGCCCGTCTTTGTCGCGGGCGGCGAAGGCGTCGCGAACCGCCCCGGACGCCGCTAGTTGTTCGGCGGCGGAAAGCGCCTTGGTTTCCGCGCCCGACAGCTTGGAATGGGCGATCTTGCCCATCAGCGCGAAATTCTCCGCCTCGAACGACGCCGCCATGCGGTGGGAGATTTCGTTGCTGACGAAGGTGACGGCGGCGATGACGACGGCGACGGCGCCGATCAAGACGGCCGGCGCGCTGCGGGAGAACTTCATGGGCGGTTCCTTAATGATCCGCCCGCCCGGCGAAGGGAAGGGGCGGCGGCGCTTGATAAATGCTGTTTAGCACCAATCAAACGCGCCTTAAAGCCGCCACAATTGGATTAATCCCCTCTCCCCCCTGGGCTGCGGCATTCATACATTTCAGCATCTTGGCCTTTTTTTCGTCATACCGGCGAAGGCCGGTATCCAGTCTTTTCAGGTACTTATCCGAGTTGCCCTGGACCCCGGCCTGCGCCGGGGTGACGAGGAAAAAGATAGGAAAATCAAAGCCTCAAGAAATGTGTGAATCCGATAGCCACGGGACGGGAGAGGGATGTTTTCCCTCACCTGATCGCCCGCCCTACGGCCTTGCCGCTTGATCCGGCGCGCAAGGCTCCGCCGGTTCGACCTCCAAAATCACGCCATGAACCGCCACCACCCGCACCGTGGCGCCGGCGGGCAGGTCGGGGCCTTCCACCGTCCAACTGCCGTCGTCGACTCGCGCCCGGCCGCGCCCGCCTTCAATGGCGGTGGTCAGACGGTGGACCGTGCCGATGTAATGTTCCGCCCGGCGGTTAAGATGGGGGTGATCTTCGCCTTCGCGCTCGCCGCGTTGCTCGCCCAGCTTATAACGCACCCAGGCGCGGACGCCGAAAATCGCCGTCAGCGTGCCGGCGGAAAAAATCAGCAGTTGGGTGTTCAGCGGCAATTCCGGCGCCAGCAACAGAATAAAGCCGACCGCGGCGGCGGCGAAGCCGATCCACATCAAGGCGGCGCCGGGGGCGGCCATCTCCAGCCCGATCAGCGCCACCGCCAGCACCCACCATGTCCAATACTGCACGGGCTTCGCCTCACTTCTTGTCGCGGTCGCCGAAGGCTTCCCGCGCGATTTCCGCCACGCCGCCGATGGCGCCGATCACCCCGGCCGCCTCCACCGGCAGCATCAGCACCTTTTGATTGGGGGCGGACGCCAGCTTTTCCAAAGCGCCGACGTAGCGCTGGGCGACGAAATAATTGATGGCGGTGACGCTGCCCGCCGCCACCGCTTCCGACACCATGCGGGTGGCTTCGGCTTCGGCCTGGGCCTCGCGCTCGCGGGCTTCGGCGTCGCGCCAAGCCGCTTCGCGCCGGCCTTCGGCCTGCAAGATCATGCTTTGCTTGTCGCCTTCGGCCTTGAGGATGGCGGCTTGCCGCAAGCCCTCGGCTTCCAGAATGGCGGCGCGGCGTTCGCGTTCCGCCTTCATCTGGCGCGCCATGGCGTCCACCAGATCGCGCGGCGGCTGGATATCGCGGATTTCGATGCGCGTCACCTTGAGGCCCCAGGGCGAGGTCGCCTCGTCCACCACTTTCAGCAGTTGGGCGTTGATGGTGTCGCGGCGCGACAGCAACTCGTCGAGGTCGAGGGAGCCCATGACCGTGCGCACGTTGGTCATGGTCAGGTTCATCACGGCGGATTGCAGATCGCTGACTTCGTACGACGCCTGCGCCGCGTCGATCACCTGAAAAAACACCACGCCGTCCACCGTGACCATGGCGTTGTCTTTGGTGATGATTTCTTGCGACGGCACGTCGAGCACGGTTTCCATCATCGACTGCTTGCGGCCGACTTGGTCGATGACCGGGATCAGCAGGTGCAGGCCGGGCGTCAGCGTCCGGGTGTAGCGGCCGAAGCGCTCCACCGTCCATTCCTGGCCCTGCGGCACCGTCTTCACCCCCAGCCACACCATGGCCAGCGCAAAAATCAGCAAGGCGAAGACGAAAAGCGCAAAAGCGTCCATGGCGGTTTGCTCCCCTGACGGTTGCCGGAACGCCGCCACTATGCCACCTTCACCGCGCCCGACAAAGCGCCGACCGCGGCGCAACAGGAAAACACGCCCCGATGACATCCCCCTTCCGCTCGACAGCCTCCGGCGTTCTCGCTAGGCCCTCGGCCTTGATCGAGTCCTGGCCGCTGGCCGCGGTTTTCCTGGTCTTGCTCGCCGCCGCCGCCGCGCCGATCCTGGCGACTCCGGTGGCCCCGCTGGCGGATTTCGTCAATCATCTGGCGCGCATGCGGGTGTTGGCCGATATCGGCGACAATCCCGCGCTGGCGGAAATCTTTCGCGTCGAATGGGCGGTCATCCCCAATTTGACCATGGACGGGTTGGTTCCGCCCGCGGCGCGGCTGATCGGGATTTACCCGGCGGGTCAGTTGTTTTTGGCGCTGACCGTCGCCTTGCTGGCGTCGGGGCCGATGGTGTTGCATCGGGCGGTTATGGGCGTCTGGTCGCCGTGGCCGCTGATGGTCTTCCCCTTCATCTACAACGGCGTTTTCCTGTTCGGGCTGGTCAATTACCTGTTCGGCGTCGGTCTGGCGGTTTGGGGCGCGGCGGCGTGGGCCGCCTTGCTGCGCCGGCCCTTGTGGACGCGGGCGGCCTTGTCGGCGCTGCTGGTCCCGTGCCTGTTCTTCTGCCATCTGTTCGCCGTCGGCCTTTATGGGCTGGCGATTTTCGCGCTGGAGACGGCGCGGCTGGCGGAAAGCCGGCGCTTCAATATCGGCGAGACCGCCCGCGCCGCGCTGGCGGTGGGGCTGCCCTTCCTGCCGGCGTTGTATCTGCTGACGCTTGGCCCGACCATGGGGCTGGCGGGGGAAAATCAGTGGGAAAGCGTCGGCAAGTTCGACGGGCTGGTGATGGCGCTGCAAGCCTATTCCGACCTGCCCGACATGGCGGTGATCGCGCTCAGCGTCGGCGGTGCGGTCTGGCTGGCGCGGCGGGGCGCCTTGAGCATGGCCCCGGCCGGGCTGATCCTGGCGCTTTGCCTGCTGGCGGTCTATCTCGCCATGCCGCGCATGCTGTTCGGTTCGTGGCTGGCGGATCAACGCCTGCCGGCGGCGGCGCTGTTTTTGCTGGCCGGCTTCGTCCGCTTCGCGCCTAGCAGCGCTTTTCAGCGCAACTTCCTGCTAGCGGTGATTTTGGCCGCCTCCATCACCCGTTTCGCCGACGTTGAAGTGCATTGGCGCGCGCTGGACGCCGAAGTGCAGGAGTTCCGCGATTCCGCCGCGCTGATCGGCCCCGGCGCCCGCGTGCTGGTGGCCTACGCCGACGAGGCCGCCGCCGCCCGCAACATCGACGCCGCCATCAGCCATGCGCCATGCGTCGCCACCATTGAGCGCGGGGCCGCGGTCTCCACCCTGTTCAGCGTGCCGGGCAAGCAGATCCTCAACCTTCAGCCCGATTACCGCGGGCTGGTGGACGCCGAGGACGGCGAACCCCCCACCGTCAGCCGGTTGCTGGCGACCGTAGACGGCCCGCAGCCGGCGGGTGCGCGCTACTGGGACCAGTGGCCGCAGCGTTACGACTATCTTTACGTGCTGTACGCCGAACCCGGCGACCCCAATCCCGACCCCGACCATTTGTCGCCCCTGGCCCATGGCCGGCGGTTCCAGCTTTACGCGGTGCGGCCGGAACCGCTACAGGAAGACCTCGACCTTTAGTCTTGGAATTTGATCGCCGCCCATGGACGCCGACGCCGACGCTTTCACTGGAACCGACCTCGCCTGCCTGCGCGGCAGCCGCATGGTGTTCGTCGGGCTCGACTTCGCCTTGCGCCCCGGCGGCGCGCTGCTGCTGCTGGGGCCGAACGGCTCCGGCAAGTCCAGCCTGCTGCGGTTGATGGCCGGGCTGCTGCGCCCGTTCCGCGGCGACATGACCTGGCGCGGCGTGTCGCTGAAAGCCGAGCCCGACGCCTTGCGCGGCCACGTTCACTATGTCGGCCACGCCGACGCGGTGAAGCCGGTGCTGACCGCGACCGAGAATTTGCGTTTTTGGGCGGCGATGGACGGCAACGCCGACCCGGAGGCCGCCGCTCGCCAAGCGCTGGCGGATTTGGGCGTGCCGCACATCGCCGACACGCCGGGGCGCTTTTTGTCCGCCGGGCAAAAGCGTCGGCTCAATCTCGCCCGCGTGTTGGCCGCCCCGGCGCCGTTGTGGCTGCTGGACGAGCCGACCGTGGCGCTGGACAAGGCCGGCGTCAAGCTGCTGGAAGGGGTGATCGACGCCCACCGCAAGGCCGGCGGCATGGTGGCGCTGTCCACTCACGCCGACATCGCTTTGCCGGGGGCGACGGAACTGCACCTGGATGATTTCACCCCCGCCGCCGACGAAGACGAGGACGACGCCTGATGAACCGCTTTATGGTCATGGTGGGCCGCGATTTGCGGCTGGCGCTGCGCCAGGGTTCCGACGCCGCCGTCGCGGTGATGTTCTTTGTCTTGTGCGTCGTGCTGTTCCCGTTCGGCGTAGGGCCGGAGCCCAATATTCTGGCGCGCATCGCCGCCGGGGTGATCTGGGTCGGCGCGCTGCTGGCGTCCTTGCTGTCGCTGGAGCGGCTGTTCCTCGCCGATTACGAAGACGGCTCGCTGGAGCTGCTGTCGTTGACCAGACTGCCGCTGGAAGCCGCGGTGCTGGCCAAGACGTTGGCCCACTGGCTGGTGACGGGGGCGCCCTTGATTGCGGCGGCGCCGTTGCTGGCGGTGCTGCTCAACATGGATTCCGCCGGTTTCGGCGCGTTGATTCTGGCGCTCGCCATCGGCACGCCGCTCTTGAGCCTGATCGGCGCCATTGGCGCCGCGCTCACCTTGGGCGCGCGCCGCGGCGGCGTTTTGATGTCGCTGCTGATTTTGCCGCTTTACGTTCCGGCGCTGATTTTCGGCGCCGGGGCGGTGGACGCCGCCTTGCATGGCCTTAGTCCCCGCCCGCACCTGCTGTTGCTGGCCGGCATGCTGGCGGCGGCGCTTCCCCTGGCGCCGCTGGCTTCGGCCGCGGCGCTCAAGCAGAGCATGAGTTAAGGAAAGCACATGTCCGATCCCACCGAATGCCCGAAATGCCAGTCGCCGCACGTCTATCAGGACGGCGCCTTGTGGATTTGCCCGGAATGCGCCCATGAATGGGACCCGGCCGCCCAGGCGGAAGCGGAAAGCGGGCTGGCGGTGCGCGACGCCAACGGTAACGCTTTGGTTGACGGCGACAGCGTGACGGTGATTAAGGATTTGAAGGTCAAGGGCTCCTCCCTGGTGGTCAAGGGCGGCACCAAGGTGAAGAACATTCGCCTGACCGACGGGGCGGATGGCCACAACATCGCCTGCAAGATCGACGGCATCGGCGCCATGAACCTGAAGTCGGAATTCGTCAAGAAAGCCTGACGGGGCGGGTCGCCCCTTCAACTTGCCCGCCCGTTAAACTTGCTCAAAATCAAATCCCGGCGCGCGCCGCCGGGATAGGGTTCCGCCACGCCGTAATCTGTGTGGAGCCGGGGCCCGTCATGACTGTCAACACCGATTCCGCCGACAGCGAAGCTCTGTCGCATAGCCCGTTCTGGAACCGCCGCATGGTCCCGTTCATGGCCGCGGCGGTGGGTTTTCTGTTCCTCAGCTTTATTCTGGCGGCGGTTTTCGCCTGGTTCTACACCGACACGGCGGCGCACGCCGCGCGCATTCGGGAACTCGGCGCGCGGCTGGTCGCGCA
>CALGOL010000404.1 GCA_937960755.1 uncultured Azospirillum sp. | reverse complement strand
GGTGACTGGAGTTCAGACGTGTGCTCTTCCGATCTTGACGATCCTGCGCGACCGGCTGCGGCAGGCCGACCGGCCGCAAGCCCTGCTGGAAGGCGTGGCGCGCGGGCTGCAAGGCGGCGAAACCGCGGTGACGACGCTGGACGGCTCGACGCGGATTGAAAACGGCGTCGCCGAAACCACCGACACGCGGATGGAGACGGCGGCCGGCGGCGTCGGCGCGGTCGGCGCGGTCGATCTCGCCGCGCGTCTGATTGACATGCTGGTGACGGTGGAGCCGGACGTCGATCCGCCGGTTCCGCCCTTGGCGTTGCGGTTGACCGGGTCGCTGGACCAGCCGACCCGCAGCCTGGACCTCAGCGCGCTGCAACGCCATTTGGCGGAACGGCTGGGGGGCGACGCCGCGACGGAAGCCTTGAAAAACGCCGTTCCCCGCCCGCCCGGCGGTTTGCCCGGCGCGTTGGAGGCGCCGGCCCGCGACATGTTGCGCAACCTGCTGCGCTAATCATACCGGCTCACCGATGAGCAGACTCGTCGGTGAGCCGGTAAAGCCCGCGCGGCGCCCGTGCGGCACCGGCAAACGTTACGCCGCAAGGGGCGTCAAGCCGCGGGTCAGCGCGCTGAACGCTTCGCGGTAGCGCGCCGCGTCGGCGTCAGTCAGATTGAACTTCAGGTGCAGACGACCCTGCTCCATGCTGCGCACGGTGAAGGCCAAAGGCATCGGCACGCCGTCGATGTTCAGCGTCCCGGCGGACCCGGCCGCCAGCTCCGGGCCGTCGTCCACCGTGGCGCCGCCTTCCGACAGGTTCATCAGCTTGGCCGAAACGCCGTTGACGCGGCAGGCGCGGTCGACGCGATAACGCGGCTTGCGGCGGCGGTCGACGTCGGCGGTGGAGGTGCGGACGATGCGCACCAGGCTTTCCCGCAAGCTGTCCACCGCGTGAGCCAAGCCGTCGGCGTCTTCGGCGAGGTCGTCCGCCAGTCGACCGGCGCTCGACGCCTCGTCGGACACCCGCGCGATGCGGGTCGACACGTCTTGCGACGCGCTCATGGTCTCCACCACCGAGCGGGCGATTTCCTGGGTCGCGGCGCCTTGCTCTTCGATGGCGCCGGCGATGGCGGCGTTGATCTGGTCCACCTGATGGATGACGCCGACAATGTCGCGCACCGCGGAAACCGCGCGGCCGGTGACGCCCTGCACTTCTGAAATCTGGCGATTGATTTCCTCGGTTGAGCGCGCGGTCTGGCTGGCGAGGTTTTTCACCTCCCCCGCCACCACGGCGAAGCCCTTGCCGGCCTCCCCCGCCCGCGCCGCCTCGATCGTGGCGTTGAGCGCCAAAAGATTGGTCTGCCCGGCGATTTCGGCGATCAGCCCGGCGACGTCGCCAATCCGCCCCACCGCTTCCGACAAGCTGTTGATGGCGTCGGTGGCGCCTTGGGCCGAATCCACCGCGCGGCGCGCCACCTTGGCGGCGTCCTGCACCCGGCCGGAAATCTCGCCGATGGACGCGGTCAATTCTTCCGCGGCGGAAGCGACGGTCTGCGCGTTGCCCAGCGCCTGGGTGGCCGACGCCGCCACCGACTGGGCGTTTTCCGACACCGCGACGGCCGACCCCGACATGGCGGCGGCGCTGTCGTTCATTTTGCGGGTCCGCTCCGCCACTTGATCCACCGCCGTGCGGGTTTCCCGCTCCACCGTCTGCGCCATGCTCTGCAGCGCTTTGCGACGCTCCTCCTCCGCCTGCTCCCGCTCCTTTTCTTGTTGGGCGCGCAGACGCAGATTCTCAAGCGCGTTGGCGCGAAACACCCGCACCGCGTCGGCCATGCGGCCCACTTCGTCGCCGCGGCCCTCAAAGCCGACTTCTTCGTCGAGCTTGCCGTCGGCGATCTGGCGCATTGTCGAAGCCATCCGCCGCATCGGCGCGGCGACTTGCGCGTGCATCAACGCGACGCCGCCGATGGCGACGAGCACCGTCACCCCCAGCATGACCATGCTGATGCTGCGCAAGGCGTGGGCGTCGGCGTTCACCGTCTGCACCGACGCGCGCAACGACTGCGACTCCTCCAGCTTCAACTTCTCCACCACGGTGATCAAATTGGCGACGTTGTCGCCAATCGCCGAGGCCACGCCGTCGAAACCTTCCATCAGCGCATTGCCGGCTTCCGGCCCGCCGTCGATGTAGGCTTGCGCCATCTGCTTGCCGACCGCGTAATAAGGCCCGAAGGCTTCGCGCGCCTGCCGCAGCTCATCCACGACGCTGGGCAGGCCGAGCGCTTGGGCCAGCCTTATCGCCTCGGCAGAGTCTTTTTCAAAAGCTCTAGCGTATTCTTCGGCCTTCTCCAGCCCGTCGTTCAAACCGTCCAGCCCGCGCGTGGCGGAAATATCCGTCAACCATTGCTGCACCTGCACGACGTCGAGCTGTATGGCGGCGATACGGTCCGCCAGCGGCCCGACTTGATCGACGATCTTGGCGGTGACGGCGTTGACGTCGTCCAGTTCTTGGCTCTGGCGACTGGTCAGCATCGTGGCGCCGACGAACGACGCGCCCAGCGCTAGCAAAACCACAGCGAAGACAACGGCGTTTTTGGCGCCGATGGAGAGAGAGGAGAACATGGCTGAGGACTCTGTGGAAAAACGATGCGGCGGCCCATCCGCCGACGTCGAACCGCTTTAAGCAGCGCGGCCAGAATAACAGTAGGCGCACAAAATATCCTGTCAAGTTCATAGCATTAACAGCTTTAAACAAATGAAAGAGAATGATTTTCAGTTACTAACGGCCTGGGGATTATTTTTCCCGCCTGACGCAAAGTATTTTGTATACAAAATACATGGGCGACACGAGTGATTTTTTATTATTATGTGTGCAAAATATTATTGCCGGCGACGGCTTGACCAGGGTCAACCGTCATATCTTTCCCGTCTTGCGACGGCTTGACCAGGGTCAACCGTCATATCTTTCCCGTCTTGCGACGGCTTGACCAGGGTCAACCGTCGCGGGGCCGCCATATGCTTTAGTCGCCGCGTTTCCTCCTGTTCCACCCGCCATGCCCGACGCAAATTTCCTCCTCGCCGCGCTGGCGGTTTTTCTCAGTCACGCCGTCCCCTCCTGGCCGGGCTTGCGCGAGGTTTTGCGCGTCAAGCTCGGCCGGGCGGGTTTCGGCGCATTGCATGGTCTGGGCTCCACCGCCGCCCTGACGTGGTTGATCTTGGCTTATCGCGCGCAAGAAAGCCGCGAAATGCTGTTCGTTCCGGCGGATTGGGCGCCGGGCCTGGCCGTCGCACTCACCCCCGTCGCTTTCGTTCTCATCGCGCTGCGGTTGGCCTGTCCGCCGGGCGAATTGACCGCGCCAAAACCGCCAAGCGGGATATACCGGCTGACCCGCGCGCCCGGCGCATTGGGAACACTGTTGTGGGCGCTGCTGCACCTTCAAGCGACCGGCGACGGCGTGCGCGTCGCGCTGTTTGGACTGTTCGCGCTGATCGCCGGCTTTTCGCTGCTGAAAAATCACTATGCGCTGACCCGGTCGCAGGACGCGGCGGCGCGGACGTTTTTGAATGAAACCGCGCTGCTTCCCGGTTGGGCGCTGCTACGCCGCCGCACCCGCTTCGTTTCGGCGGAATGGCGGGCCTGGCGCCCGTTGCTGGGCGTCGCCGCCGGACTGACGGCGTGGGCGCTGATGCTGGCCTTGCATCCGGTCCTGTTCGGCGTCGATCCGCTGGCGCTGGCGCGATGACGCCGACGGGTTTTTGACGGTTCCCGCCGCCAGCCGATGAAATTTTCTTTGCCGCTCAGCCCGTTCAGGTCTAGCCTTTCGCCCAGCGCCCGCAACGAAAGCCGGTGACCGGATGCCGTCTGCCCCGATAAGCTCGATCCCCGCCGTGCAGGTGGACGACGTTCATAAGCGCTTTTTGGCGCTGGAAGTGTTGAAAGGCGTGTCGCTGACCGCCCACGACGGCGACGTCGTCGCGCTGATCGGCTCCTCCGGCTCCGGCAAGAGCACGCTGTTGCGCTGCATCAACATGCTGGAGGCGCCGGACAGCGGCCGCGTCGTCATCGGCGGCGAAGAAATCCGCATGAAGACGGCGCGCGGCCGCGGGACCATCCCCGCCGACCCCAAACAGGTGGAGCGCTTGCGCACCCGGCTTGGCATGGTGTTCCAGAACTTCAATCTCTGGACCCATATGACGATCCTGGAAAACGTCGTCGAAGCGCCGATTCATGTGCTGAAGGTCCCCCGCGCCCAGGCGCTGGACGAAGCCCGCGCGCTGCTGGACAAAGTCGGCATTCTGGCGAAGGCCGACTACTACCCCGGCCAATTGTCCGGCGGCCAACAACAGCGCGCCGCCATCGCCCGCGCGCTGGCGATGCGCCCGCAAGTCATGCTGTTCGATGAGCCGACCTCCGCCCTCGACCCCGAATTGGTGGGCGAAGTGCTGCTGGTGATTCGCAAATTGGCCGAAGAAGGCCGCACCATGATTATGGTGACCCATGAAATGAGCTTCGCCCGCGAAGTGGCGAGCGAAGTGGTGTTCCTGCATCAGGGCCGAATCGAAGAGCGGGGCGCCCCGGCCAAAGTGCTGGGCGACCCCGATTCGGAACGGGTGCGGGCGTTCTTGTCCCGCCATCTCGGCGGTTAAACCAAAAATAGCGCCCTAAACCAAAAAAGACTGAAAACAGGAGATTTAGAGCCATGAAAAAGACGCTCGCCGCCGCACTGCTCGCCGCCGCCGCGCTCTCCCTCCCCTTAGCCTTCGCCGGACCCGCCGCCGCCAAGGATTGGAAAACGGTGCGCATCGCCACCGAAGGCGCCTATATGCCGTGGAACGGCGCCGACGCCTCCGGCAAGCTGATCGGCTTTGAAATCGATCTCGCCGCCGAGCTGTGCAAGAAGGCCGGCGTGACCTGCGAAATCAAGGCGCAAGACTGGGACGGCATCATTCCCGGCCTGCAACAGGGCAAATACGACGCCATCATGGCCGGCATGTCGATCACCGACGAACGCCGCAAATTGATCGAATTCTCCAAGCCTTACGCCGCCGATCCGGCGATTTTCGCCACTCTCAACGGCAGCCCGCTGCTGGCGCAAAAAACCGGCGCGCGCATCGACCTGTCCGACGCCGCCTCGCCGTCGAAGGCGGCGTTCGAAGCGCTGGAAAAGGCGCTGAAGGGCAAGAGCGTCGGCGTGCAGGTCTCCACCATCCATCAAACCATGATGGAGAAGCATTTGCCGGGCGTTTCCCTGCGCACCTACGACAAGACCGATTCGATGGCGCTGGATCTGGCGTCGGGCCGCATCGACGCCATGCTGTCCGACCGCTCGGTGATCGCCGACCTGCAAAAAGCCGCGGACGGCAAAAACATCGCGTTGTTCGGCCCCGGCTTTGTCGGCGGCGTTCTGGGCGAAGGCATGGGGGTGGGCCTGCGCAAGACCGATCCCGACCTGAAGGCGCTGTTCGACAAGGCGATCGCCGCCGCCAACGCCGACGGGACCACGTCGAAGCTGGCGGAAAAGTGGTTCGGCTACGACGTCGCCGCCAAGTAACCGGCGATGCTGGAACTGCTGGCCTTCGGCCCCGCCGGCTGGGGCGACGAAATGTTGCGCGGCGCGGCGACCACCATCGCCGTCGCCGTCGCGGCCTTCTCCCTTGGGCTGATTTTCGGCTCGCTCGGGGCCTGGGCCAAGCTGTCGGCGAATCGGCCGGCGGTCTGGGCGGCGGAGATATACACCACCGTCGCCCGCGGCGTGCCGGAACTGCTGGTGATTTACCTGCTGTTTTTCGGCGGCGGCGCGGCCGCCACCGCCTTTGGGCGGCTGTTCGGCTATGACGGCTTTGTGGAAATCGACGCCTTCACCATCGGCGCGATCGCGGTGGGGCTGATTTCCGGCGCCTACTCGACCGAAGTGATTCGCGGCGCCGCCCGCGCGGTGCCGAAAGGCCAGCTTGAAGCCGCGCGGGCCTGCGGCATGAGCCCGCTTCTGGCGTTCCGCCGGGTGATGGTCCCGCAAACTTTGCGCTACGCCCTGCCCGGCCTTGGCAACGTCTGGCAGTTGACCTTGAAGGACACCGCGCTGGTGTCGGTGACGGCGCTGGCGGAGATCATGCGCATGGCCAATGTCGCCGCCAACTCCACCCGCCAGCCCTTCATCTTCTATATGGCGGCGATGCTGCTCTATCTCGCCTTGTCCACCGGCTCATCCTTCCTTTTCGAACGGGCGGAGCGACGTTCGCTGCGCGGCGTGCGGAGGGCCGCGGCATGAACTGGGAATTGATGTGGGACAGCCTGCCGAAGCTTTTGGGCGGCGTTCCGTTAACATTGCAACTTACCGGCTTATCGCTGGCGGTGGGCGTGCTGATCGCCGCGGTCGCCGCCGCCGCCCGGCTGTCCGACAACCTGCTGTTCCGCAGTGCGGCGTGGAGCTACGTCTTCATTTTTCGCGGCACGCCGCTGCTGGTGCAAATATTCTTGATTTACTATGGTTTAGGCCAGTTTGACGCGGTGCGGCAGAGCTTTTTGTGGCCGGTGCTGCGCGAGGCTTACTGGTGCGCGGTGCTGGCGCTGGCGCTCAACACCGGGGCCTACGCGTCGGAGATTTTCCGCGGCGCCGTCTTGTCCGTCCCACACGGACAGGTGGAGGCGGCGCGGGCCTGCGGCATGTCCCGTTGGCTGGCGTTCCGCCGTATTGTCGCGCCGCAAGCCCTGCGTCAGGCGCTGCCCGCTTACGGCAACGAAGTGGTGCTGATGGTCAAGGCCAGCTCGCTGGCCTCCACCGTCACGCTGCTGGAAATCACCGGCGTCGCTCGCCGGCTGATCTCCCAAACCTATGCCGTTTTTGAAATATTTATCGTCGCCGGGCTGATCTACCTGGCGCTCAACACCCTGGCCGCGGTGGCGGTTCGTTGGTGCGAGAAGCGTTTGGCGACAGCGTGACGCGCAACGCTGCGACACTGCTTGAAATCAAATTTGAAATCAACGATGACTGTAGCGGTCAAAACGGATATATCCGTACTAAGCGCGTGGCGGTTCGCCTCCCGCTCGCCGGTCCAAACGACGCCGTCGCGGCGCGTCGGCTCGGCGGGCGCTCCGGCGTCCTTTTGTGAAAGACCTTATGCGCAGAATGCATATCAGGTCTTGTCGGGGATGCGGGGATGTGGTGGAGTGCGGCAAAACGGCGCCAGTTAGGAACGCCCCGGCTGCGGCCGGAAACAGGGAGGTAAGAAAAGGGCATTCAATATCCCCGAAATCCGAAAACCCGGGCATTCGCGGAACTATAAAAACGCCTGATTCGGTGGGTTATTTTTCTTCAGGAGGAAACATGGCACAAGAAACATATGAACGGATTCGATCGAATCCGAAGTTCCAGGAGTTCGTCAGTAAGCGGAACTCTTACTCGATTGTCATGAGCATTCTTATGATTATCGCCTATTACGGCTATATTCTGCTCATCGCCTTCAACAAGCCTTTCCTTGCGACAAAGCTCTCCGCTGGGGCCGTGACCTCCGTCGGCATTCCGATGGGCGTGGGCGTGATCCTGTTCACCATCATCCTGACCTGGATCTACGTCCGCCGCGCCAATACTGAATTCGACACCGAAGCCGAGCAGATCATTTCGGAGGCCCAGAAGTGAGCACCGCCCTCAAGAAAATTAGCGCGGCCGTCGCCGCCCTGACGGTTGTCGGCGCCGCCGGCGCCGCTCTCGCAGCCGGCGCCGACCTTGGCCAGACCACCAAGGAAGCGACCAACTGGACCGCCATCGCGATGTTCGCGGCCTTCGTCGGCCTGACGCTGTGGATCACCAAGTGGGCGGCGTCGCAGACCAAGTCGGCGTCCGACTTCTACACTGCGGGCGGCGGCATCACCGGCTTCCAGAACGGCCTCGCCATCGCGGGCGACTACATGTCGGCGGCCTCCTTCCTCGGCATTTCCGGTCTCGTGTTCGCGTCGGGCTTCGACGGCCTGATCTTCTCCATCGGCTGGCTGGTCGGCTGGCCGGTCATCACCTTCCTGATGGCTGAACGTCTGCGCAACCTCGGCAAGTACACCTTCGCCGACGTCGCGTCGTACCGCTTCGCCCAGACCCCGTTGCGCACCTTCGCCGCCACCGGCACGCTGGTGGTCGTCGCGTTCTACCTGATTGCTCAGATGGTGGGCGCGGGTCAGCTCATCAAGGTGCTGTTCGGTCTGGAGTACATTTACGCCGTGGCGCTGGTCGGCGTCATCATGATGCTCTACGTGCTGTTCGGCGGCATGACCGCCACCACGTGGGTGCAGATCATCAAGGCGGTGATGCTGCTGTCGGGCGCCACCTTCATGGCGGTGATGGTGCTGTTGCAGTTCGGCTTCTCGCCGGAAGCCCTGTTCGCCAAGGCGGTGGAGGTCCACGCTAAGAAGGACGCCATCATGAGCCCGGGCGCGCTCATCAACGATCCGGTGTCGGCGATTTCCGTCGGCATGGCGCTGATGTTCGGCACCGCCGGCCTGCCGCACATCCTGATGCGCTTCTTCACCGTTCCGAACGCCAAGGAAGCCCGCAAGTCGGTCGCCTGGGCGACCACCTGGATCGGCTACTTCTACATCCTGACCTTCATCATCGGCTTCGGCGCGGTGGTGATGCTGATCCAGGACCCGGCCGCTTACTACGTCAACGGCGAAATCGCCAAGGGCCTGAAGGGCGGCGGCAACATGGCCGCGGTGCATCTGGCCAATGCGGTCGGCGGCAACATCTTCCTCGGCTTCATCTCGGCCGTGGCCTTCGCCACCATCCTGGCGGTGGTCGCCGGTCTGACCCTGTCCGGCGCGTCGGCGGTGTCGCACGATCTCTATGCCTCGGTGTGGCGTCACGGCAATGCCGACAGCGCCACCGAACTGCGCGTGTCCAAGATCACCACCATCATCCTCGGCATCGTCGCGGTGCTGCTGGGCATCATCTTCGAAAAGCAGAACGTCGCCTTCATGGTGATGCTGGCCTTCTCGGTGGCGTGCTCGGCCAACTTCCCGGTGCTGTTCATGTCGGTGCTGTGGAAGGATTGCACCACCAAGGGCGCCGTCGCCGGCGGCACCGTTGGCCTGATCCTGTCGGTGGTGCTGACCATCGTGTCGCCGGGCGTCTGGGAAGCCGCTCTCGGCAACCCGAAGGGCAGCGCCATGTTCCCGTACGCTTCGCCGGCTCTGTTCTCCATGACCGCCGCCTTCGCCGTGATCTGGCTGGTGTCGTTGATGGACCGCAGCGCCCAGGCGCAGAAGGAACGCGAACTGTTCCCCGACCAGTTGGTTCGTTCCGAAACCGGCGTCGGCGCTTCGGGCGCTTCCGGTCACTAATAAAATGGCGCTGGGGGCCGCGACCCTGGGGATCGAACCCCAGAGGTCCCGGCCTTCGCCGAAACTTGAAAACCCCGGTCGCCCGCAAGGGCGGCCGGTTTTTCTTTTTTCTCGGCTATTTGTCAGGCGCCGCCCCTTGTTCCCCCTTGCGGCGGTTTTGCCCGATTGCGCGGCGTCAAGCGCCAAGCGTAAAGTGCGGCGCCGCGTAATCGCGGGCTTTCGTCAAGTGACAAGCGGGAGAGGGTTATGGGCGCCGACGCTCGGGAGATTCGCGATTTTCTGGCCGGCCATCCGCCGTTCGACCTTTTGCCCAAGCAAACGCAACTGGACGTCGCCGCCGTGGCGACGGTGGCGGAATTCGCCCAAGGCGCCGTGGCGATGCGTCCCGGCGACGATGTCGGCTGTCTTTACATCGTGCGCCGCGGCGCCTTTGAAACCAAGGACCCCAACGGCCAATTGCTGGCGCGCCTGACGGCTGGCGAGTGTTTCGGCGTGCGGGCGCTGCTGCGCGGCGGCCGGGCGGTGAACGGCTGCGAAGCCATTGAAAACAGCGTCGCCTATATGATTCCAGCGGCGACTTTCGACGAACTGCGCGCCGCCTATCCGTCGTTCTCCTACTTCTTCGCCGCTTTCGACGGCGGCCGGCTGGGCGACGCCATGCAAGGCGGCGGTCGCGAACTCAACCAGCTTTCGCGCCGGGTGTCGGAACTGCTGATTCGTCCGCCGGTGACGGCGCCGCTGTCGGCTTCTTTGCGCGACGCCGCCCAGCGGATGGACGCGGAAAAGGTCTCCTCGCTGCTGGTGGTGGACGAGGCGGGCGCGCTGGCCGGGATTTTGACCGACAAGGATTTGCGCCGCGCGGTGGCCAACGCCCTGCCGGTGGCGGCGCCGGTGTCGCAAGCCATGACCGCATCGCCCCACTGCGTCCAGGCGTCGGATTACGTGCTCGACGCCATGCTGACCATGTCGCGCCATCAAATCCGTCACGTCCCGGTGCTGGACGGCGGCCGTTTGGCGGGCTGCCTTTCCACCTCGCTGGTGCTGGACGCACAGTCCAATTCGCCGCTATTCCTCGCCCGCCGGGTGCATGGCGCCAGGGATGTCGCGGCGCTGCGCGAAGCGGTGCGCAACGTGCCGAAACTGGTGGAAGGGCTGGCGGGCCAAGGGGCCGGCGCGCGCTCCATCGGCCACATCGTCACGTCGATCACCGATGCGGTGACAGAGCGCTTGATCGCCATGGCGGAGGCGGAATTCGGCCCGCCCCCGGTGTCTTACGCCTGGATGGCGGCCGGATCGCAGGCGCGCCAAGAGCAGACCGCCCTGTCCGATCAAGACAACTGCATGATCTTGCACGATGATTACGATCCGGCGGCGCATGGCGACTATTTCCGCAAGCTGGCCAAATTTGTCTGCGACGGGCTGAATGATTGCGGCTACGTCCATTGCCCCGGTGAAATGATGGCGATGACCGACAAATGGCGCCAGCCCTTGGCGGTGTGGACACGCTATTTCCTCGGCTGGATTCGCGAGCCCGAACCCACCGCGCTGATGCTGTCGTCAGTCTTCTTCGACATGCGGGTGATCCACGGCGACGCCGCCCTGTTCGAGAAGGTCCAGACGGTGATGGCGGAAAATTGCCGCAATAATCACCTGTTCCTCGCCTTCATGACCACCAACGCGCTGGCGCGCCGCCCGCCTTTAGGCTTTTTCCGCAATCTGGTGCTCATCAGCGGCGGCGATCACGACCACACCATGGATCTGAAGCATAACGGCATCGTGCCGATCATCGACATGGCGCGGGTTTACGCCCTGTCGGCCGGCGTCGGCGCCGTCAACACCTTCGACCGGCTGGAGGCGGCGTTCGAAGCCCGCGCGCTCTCCCGCGACAGCGCGTCGGACCTGCGCGACGCTTTGGAGTTCATCGCCATGGTGCGGCTGCGCCATCAGGCGAAACTGATCCATGAAGGCAAGCCGGCGGATAACTTCGTGCCGCCGGACGAATTGTCATCCTTCGACCGGGCGCACCTGAAAAGCGCCTTCGCGGTGGTGAAAAACATGCAGACGGCGTTGGGCGCCGCTTATCAGGCCGGGCGCTTCTGACCTTCGGGGCGCGGCCCCAGCAGACGCTCGCGCGGCAATCGCAGTGAAACCGTTGTGCCGACATTTTCTTGCGACTGGATGGTGACGCGGCCGCCGTGCCGCTCCACCAGCGCGCGGGCGAGGCTTAAGCCCAATCCCACCCCTTCGTGCTGGCGCGACAGCCGGTCGTCGCCTTGCACAAAGGGTTGAAACACCGCCTCCATCCGGGCGGCCGGAATGCCGCAACCGGTGTCCGACACCTCCACCACCAAGGCGCCATCGCCCGGCTCGACCCGGGCCGACAGGCCAATGGCGCCGTCTTCCGGGGTGAACTTGACGGCGTTGGACAAAAGATGCAGCAACACCTGCTTCAAAGCCGCCGGATCGGCGCGCAACGGCGGAATTTCCTGCCTTAGATCAACCTCGACCGTCAGCCGCGCTTCTTGAGCCCGCTTGGAGATCAGCCGGATGGCGGACACCGCGACATCGCGGAAGTCCAGCAAGGTTTCCTCCATCTGGGCGGCGCCGGCTTCGATGCTGGCGATTTCCAGAATGTCGGTGATGTTGGCGAGCAGCAATTCGCCGGCCCGCTTGATCTCGCCGACATAGGCGACGCAGCCGCTGGACGCCGAATCGCCGCCCATCTGGCCCAGCATGACGTCGGCGAAGCCGATGATGCCGTTAAGCGGCGTGCGCAGCTCGTGGCTGACGTTTGACAAGAACGAGGTCTTGGCGCGGTTGGCGAGCAACGCCGCGTCGCGGGCTTCGATCAGCGCTTTTTCCGCCGCCTTGACCGCGCTGAGGTCATGCAGCATGGCGAGAAAGACATGGGAGCCCGGCGCGCGGATTTCCGACAGCGCCACCCAAATGGGAAACTGCGAACCATCCGCCCGCCGGCCCATCAATTCCCGCCCGATGCCCAGCTTGCGCCGCACGCCGGTGTCAAGATAGCGGCGGATGTAAGAATCATGCTCCGCCGCCTCGCGCCCCGGCATCAGCACCGCGACGTTTTCGCCAACCAAATCGCGGTCGTAACCGAACAGCCTGGCGGTGGCGGGGTTGGCGCTGAGGATGACGCCGCGGTTGTCGCAGGTGATGATGGCGTCGACCGCGCTGTCGAAGATCGCCCGCCAGCGCGCCTCGCTACGCTTCAGCGCCGCTTCGCGCTCAAAATGCAACGAAACGTCTTCCACCGACGCGAAGAACGCCGTCGGCGCGCCGGAATCGTCGCGCCAAAGCGACGGACCCACCTCGACATAAGCCAATCGGCCGTCGCCGACGCGCATGCGCAATTCCAGCGGCGCCGCCTCGTCCTCGCCCCGCAGCAAGGCGGCGAAACGGTCGTTCAGCGCGACGGCGTCCTCGGTGGGCAACAGATCGGCCAGCCAGCCGCCGACGGCGACGTCTTCGCCCCCGACCAGTTGATGAAACGCCGGGTTGGCGGCGGTCAGCCGTCCCTCCAGATCGCAAACCACCACCCCCACCTTCAAGCGGGAGATGACGGCGGCGGACAAATCGGCTAGGGCGGACAACGTGGCGGTCATAGCGCACCAAAATGGGGGGAGCGAAGCGCGGCGCGGATTGTTTATGGCGCTAATATTAGTGGGAGGAAAGTTTAACAACGCCTAGCGATAAAGTTTACCTTCTGACGGCGCGACGTTTCGCCCCGGCTGATCGCTCGCCGCCGTTTTCCCCCAACAACGCCAGCATGCGGTCGATGATCGCGTCGTCCAACTGGTGAATGGCGTTCGCCAAGCGATTGGCCAACTCCACCGCCTTGGGCGACAGGTCTGAAGCGTCCACCGTCACCTTGGGATGGGACAGATCGGCCAGCCGCTCCAGCTCTTCCGCCTCTTCCCAGATAATGCCGAAATAGCCGCAGATCTGGCGAATAAGCTGCGGCGACGGTCGGCCGCGCTTGCCGTGCTCCAGCGCCGACAGATAGGCCGAGGAAATGTGCAGTTCGTCGGCCATCTGTTTCAACGTGACGCCGCGGGCGTCGCGCAGCGCCCGCACCTTGACGCCGAACGGGGTCATCGGCGGCCTTCCCCATGCAGATGATCGCGGCGCCGCCGGATCAGCACGTAGAACGCCCCGTCGCCGCCGTCTTTCGGCTGGGCGGGTTCAACGCCCAAGATCATGCGCGCCAACACCGGCTCCGCCAACCAGCGCGGCGCCGCTTGGCGCAGCACGCCGCCGCCGGAGTAATTCCCTTTGCCGGTGATGACCAGCAGACAACGCCGGCCTTGCGTCCAGGCGCGATGAACGAAGGCGGCCAACGCGCCGTGCGCTTGCGCCTGGGTCATGCCGTGCAGGTCGATGCGCCCATCCAGATCCATGCGGCCGCGACGGAAGCGCTCCGCAGTCCGCCGGTCGAGGTCGCGCGCCTGCAAG